>DATGOF010000308.1:0-4595 GCA_035306285.1 Acidobacteriota bacterium
AGGATAATACTGGCGGCTGATGGGGCCTGTGACTTAGCTCACGGAGGCTTCTGTGTAGGCCGGGGTCATCCAACCGTGTCGGTCTTCAACGCGGCCTTCAACATAGTCAAAGAACGCACGCTGCAGACGTTCCGTGATCGGTCCTCTTTTTCCGTCTCCGACGGGGATGTGGTCAACCGAGCGAACGGGAGTAATCTCAGCAGCCGTGCCGGTCATGAAGAGCTCGTCGCAAATATACAGCAACTCCCTTGGGAGCAACTGCTCCACCACGTTGTAGCCGAGTTCTCTGGCCAGCGTTATGACACTGTCCCTGGTGATGCCGGGGAGAATGGCGCTGGAGATCGGAGTCGTGTAGATGGTTGCGTTGCGAATCACAAACACATTCTCCCCACTACCTTCGCTGATGTATCCGCTTGGATCCAGTGCAATTCCTTCTGTGAAACCGTTCTTAATGGCCTCCATCTTCACCAGGGCACTGCTCAGATAATTGCCACCTGATTTGGCCATCGTCGGAAGGGTGTTGGGTGCTGGCCGGTTCCAGCTCGAAACGCACACATCAACGCCCTGTTCGAGCGCTTCATCCCCCAGGTATTTTCCCCACTCCCAGGTAATGATGTAAGTCTCAACCGGGTTGGACAATGGGTTCACTCCAATCCCGCCAACTCCCCTGAATACCAGCGGACGGATATAGCAGTGTTGGAAGCGATTGGCCCGAATCGTTTCAAGCACGGCGTTGTGAAACTCTTCGGGTGGGTAGGGGATCTCCATTCGGTAAATGCGGGCTGAGTCATATAGCCGGGTGATATGCTCCGGAAGGCGAAAAACTTCGGGACCCCGCACTGTCTTGTAGCAGCGAATTCCTTCGAAAACACTACTCCCATAATGGAGGACGTGCGCCATTACGTGGATGCGGGCGTCGTCCCACGGAATTAGTTCCCCATTTCGCCAGATTTTCTCAGCTTTGGTCATTAGAACAGAATAGAAACCTTTTCAAGTCAAGTCAAACCCCTGAAAGTGGGTGATTAAGACGGTCGACGCGCATCCATGGAAGGCGTGCATTTTCGAGGCACACATCGTCGTCTGTGTCCTCTGTGGTTAAAATCCGACGTGGAAATCAGGAGGGGCCGTTGCCGGCGAAATAACCCTTACGCGTCCTCACGCGGAGCTGTCTTTCACGAGCTCGCTCGAGCTGTACATCGATCTGACGCCAATTGCCATCCTTATTGCGATTGCTGGAAATGTAAGCGACACGGTATTGATTCTTCAGTTCCTTTGCAATCTGTTCAAACACCGGGCCCAGTTCGCTGGGGTCCTGAGGAAAGAAAGCCTTCCCACCCGTTATATCGGCGATCTCGTTAATTTGATTTTGAACCTTGTCCCGTTCGGACCGAAAGATTCCGAAGAAGCCGCCGTCATCCTTCAGATCTTCGTCCAGGAAGGCTACGATAAAGACCTGTGTATCCGACTCGCGTATCTTCTCCATCAGTTCTACGTGTGTGTAGTAACTATCCTTGTCTTCGCCGTCAGTGAAGACCACAAGCACCTTTTTCGGTTCCTGCCCCTCACTGACCTTTTCAGCCGACAGGTAGATTGCGTCATAAAGAGCCGTGCCGCCTTTGATCACAATGTTGTAAATAGCGTCACGAATATCCTCAACATCGCGAGTGAAGTCTTCTTCCAGTTCGACTTCATCATCGAACCGAATCAAAAAGAGTTCATTCTGCGGATTGTTCATGTTGAGGAAGAGGTCGACAGCACTGGCCACCAACCTTTCTTTGTTTCTCATACTTCCGCTACTGTCGTAAACGATCCCGATACTGGAAGGGACTTCGGCCTGGGCAAAGGAGGTTATCTCCTGTTCGACTTTGTCTTCGTAAATGGTGAACTCCTCCTGCTTGAGGTCGGTCACCAGATTTCCGTCTCGATCGTACACTGAAACGTAGAGCACCACCTGATCGACTTCCGCCCGAAAGCGAGGTGTAGTATCAGGTTCTTGCGCCAGGAGTGACGATACGCCGTAAGAAAGGATAGAGAACAATAAAAGAGATGGCGGGGCAAGCAGCCGCATACCAACTATTCTACCCCAATCATTTTGGTTAACGTAGCGGTGCGAAGTAGCCCTCCCTCGCGCGGACATTCAGTTTAGGCAGGCCTTCGGGGGGCTCCAGTTCAACCTTGAGTTTTCTCCATTCGCCGTCGAATTCCTTGTCGCTCGGAACAAAACCAAGCACGTACTGGTTTCTCAGTTCCGTGTGGATCAGGTCGACAAAGTAGTCCAGCTGCTTGAAGTTGTGCGGGAAAAAGGCGCGGCCCCCTGTTAAGCGGACAACTTCATTGATAATGCCTCGTCCGTAACCGAGTTCACCCCGTTCCCCGATGGCATAAATCTGTACATCGGACTCCTTCACATAGTCCCGAACTTCACTGAACGTATAGCGGCTGCTGTTGTCTTCCCCGTCGGTGATGACAATCAGAGCCTTCTTTTCGTTGGTACCGCTCTTCATCTTTTCCAGGCCCAGATAGATCGCATCGAAGAGGGCTGTCCGTCCGCCGGGATTCGTGGCCGAAATCTGGTTTTGAATGGTTTCACTGTGGCCGGTAAAGTCCTGCACCAGTGTACTGCGCTCATTGAAGGTGACGAGGAAATACTCGTCATTGGGGTTCCCCTGTTGGAGGAAACGCATTACCGAAGTCCGTGCACTTAAAATGTTGTCACCCATCGATCCGCTGGCATCTAGAATGATGCCGACGCTGATGGATGCCGAATCATTCGAAAAATGCGTGATCGTCTGTTCGACTTTGTCCTCAAAGACGCGGAAATGATCCTTGTCGAGCCCCACCACATACCGGTTCAAGGGATCCGTTACCGTGACCCTTACCAACACGGTATCAACTCCAACCGCGAAGCGGGGTGGTGACGTCTGTTGTGCCCAGGTCAGCGGCTGAAGTAAGAACAAGATCGAATAGACGGGAATAAGGAGCCTTCCCATACTGATTTCTATTGTAGCGAAATGGTTGAAAAATTCAACGAAAGTCTGTGGTCGCCCCTTAGAATCATAACCCGATTGTCGCCTGAATAACGGTGGCTTCCTCAGGCCGGCTCTTCCAACTAAAGAAGGATGTTGGACGCTTCTGCCAGGGGCCTCTAAGCACAGTCAGTCACAGGGGTCCGAGTCCCGGGCTATTCCTCCCGAGAATCGATTTCGTTAAAGTAGGTAGGTGATACGAGGACATCTCGAGGTCGGGTCCCTTCAGAAGGCCCGACCACACCTTCATGTTCCATCATATCAAGCAGGCGAGCCGCTCTTCCGTAGCCGATTCGAAAGCGCCGCTGAAGCAGGGAGGTGGATGCTTTGCCGGTTTCCACGACAAAACGGGCTGCTTCGTCGTACAGATCGTCCTCCATGTCTCCGATATCGACCAGAGCTCCTTCCTCTTCCTCATTGACTCCCTCCAGGATCTCTTCCCGGTACTCCGGTTCAGCCTGCTTCTTGAGAAAGCGGGTAATATTTGCGATCTCTTTTTCGCTGATAAATGCTCCGTGAACGCGGACCAAGCGTGAAGTGCCGGGAGCAAGAAAAAGGCTGTCGCCCATCCCCAGGAGTTGTTCTGCACCCGAACTGTCAAGGATGGTGCGTGAGTCGATCTTGGACGAGACTCGAAAGGAGATTCGGGAGGGAAAATTGGCCTTGATCAGGCCGGTCAGCACGTCCACCGACGGACGCTGTGTGGCGAGAATCAAATGGATCCCGACGGCCCTCGCCATCTGAGCCAATCGCGTCAGAGCCGTTTCGACATCCTTGCCGGCAGTCATCATCAGGTCAGCAAGCTCGTCCACGATCACGACGATATAGGGAAGGCGTTCGAGCTCCTCTTCGCTGGAATCCGCCTGCTCGGTGAGCCGGTTGTACTGGTCGATATTTCGAACTCCCTGTTCGGCTAGAAGCTTATATCTTTCTTCCATCTCTCGCACCGCCCAGTTGAGAGCATTTGCGGCCTTCCGGGGGTCGGTGACGATCGGCGTCAGAAGGTGCGGAATTCCTTCATAGAGTCCCAGTTCGAGTCGTTTCGGATCGACCATAATGAAACGCACTTCCGCCGGTGTCGCTTTGTAAAGGATGGAACAGACCATACAATTGAGTCCGACGCTCTTTCCGGAGCCGGTCGAGCCCGCAATCAAGAGGTGGGGCATGCGGGCCAGGTCCGTCACGTAGGTATTCCCGTTGATCAACTGACCGAGTGCCAGAGTTAGTCGTGACGAGGACTGCTGAAAGGCGGCGGAAGCGAGAATCTCGCGGAGATAAATGATCCGACGATCTCGATTGGGCACTTCGATCCCGACGGTATTCTTACCCGGAATCCGGTCGATTCGAACCGATTCCGCTTTCATAGCCAGGCACAAATCGTCGGACAGGTTGGTAATCCGACTGTATTTTACGCCCGGGTCAGGTTTGAACTCGAAGGTGGTGACCACCGGACCCGGGTGTATCTGCAGAACCTTTCCATGAACGTCGAACTCGGCACACTTGGCCGCCAGCAAACGAGCTCGCTCGATCAGCTCTTCCTCATCGATCACCGTCTCGTCAAGGGGAAGT
>DATGOF010000309.1:0-3817 GCA_035306285.1 Acidobacteriota bacterium
GCTTGATGTTCAGCCGCCGCTGGAAGACCCTTTAGATATGCTATCGGAAGAAGAACTGGCGGCCGATCGCCAGCGAATGGTCGAATCCCAGATTCGAAGTCGCGGGATCACCGACCCGGACCTGTTGCGAGCCTTTCTGACTGTTCCCAGGCATGAATTTGTAGAACCCGAGTACTGGGACAGAGCTTACAACGACTCTCCTCTTCCTATTGCGGCCGGCCAGACCATCAGCCAGCCGTACATGGTGGCTGCGATGACGGCCGCCGCCCGCATCAAACCGGGAGACCGAGTCCTGGAGATCGGTACCGGAAGTGGTTATCAGACAGCTATTCTGGCGGAACTGGGTGCCCGCGTTTACACGACAGAAAGAATCCCGGAACTCTCTACACGGGCCAAGGCAATACTTGACAAATTGGGCTATACCGATGTCCAGCTGCGAGTTTCCAACGGTACTCTAGGATGGCCCGAGGAGGCCCCCTTCGATGTGATTCTTGTTACAGCCGGGGCCCCGAAGGTCCCACCGCCGTTGGAAGAGCAACTGGCAGAAGGTGGGCGCCTTGTCATTCCCGTCGAAGATGGGTACGGTCAAATTCTCTATACAATAACGCGCAGCAAAGGGACTCTACGGAAGAGCAGAGGCGAGCGCTGCACTTTCGTACCTTTGATCGGCGAACATGGCTGGAAGGGCTAGAATCCGGCTGCTTCCATCGTGCGGCCGGATGTCCTTTATGGAACCGGGGGATTCAACCGGCGAAAGAAAGGCTCTACTTGACTCGCGGGAGGTGGAGCCGTGAATAGTGAAACAAGAATCAGCGTCAGAACCGATACGGCGATTGCAGGAATAACGGCATCAAAATAAGTAATGCCTGAAAGCTTCCAGAGGAGGGTAGTCGCTGTCCCCCCTATAATCGACCAGACTGCCCCTTGCGCCGTAGCTCGCTTCCAGAAAAAAGCCGCAATAAGTGCCGGCGTAATTGCCGCTCCATAAATCGTGTAGGCCAACAGCGCAACCGACAGGAACTGCTCTGAAAGAGTCGATAGATAGTAGGCAACCCCTCCCAGCAGAATCACCATCACTCGGAGTCCTACAACCAGACTGCGTTCTGAGGCCTTCGGGTTCACAAAACGCTGATAAATGTCGCGGATAACAGCCGTTGAAGGAGCAAGGAGGTAGCTGCTGGCTGTCGAAAGGACGATTGCCATGATGGTCGTTAGCAAGAGGGCTCCAAGAGGAACCGGCAGATGATCCCGGGCTGCGTATGCAATGACCCGCCCTGGTATTTCAAGGTCTGGCTCCAGAGCACTGCAGATCCATGCCGTAATGATGATGGTGATCTCCATGAACGCCACTCCTCCCAATGTCCAGAGGACAGCCTTGCGAGCAATCCCTTCGGTGCGAGCCGAAAAGAACCTCTGGTACATGTTGGCGTCACCCAGAACCAGAAGGAAAACAGGGAGAGTCAAGCCAATCGCCTCAACGAACCCAATTGGGCCAAACGGTTGGAAATGATCGGGCCCGAGAGAGGCCCTCATCCCGTTCAGCCCGCCCGCTTGATAGAAAAAAACCGGCAAAGTCGAGACAATCCCGACAATCATGGTGATTCCCATGATGACACCGATATACGCGATCGAGACCATCCCGGCCAACGCGGTATACAGTACGATGAAAACAGTGGAGACAACTACCGCAGTCTCATAAGGAAGGATAGGAAGAGTCAGGTTCAGCACGGCGCCGGCCGCCCGGTACTGGTAAGAGACGATTGTTGTATAGGCCATTACCAGTGCCACGACACCAAAGACTCGGGCGGCACTGTTGTAACGAACTTCGAGCAAATCCTGTATCGTAATTTGGTTCAGCGCTCTCGCTCTTCCGGCCAGCAAACTCAACACTGCAATTCCGGCCAATGATCCTAACGGAAGGATAATAGCCGCTACGCCGACCTCGTAGGCTTTCTCCGCGTTTCCGAAGATGCTGCCGGTTCCTATCCAGGTGGCGAGCATCGTTCCAAAGAGAACAAAGGTGCTGAGTTGCCGCCCGGCTACCGAGAAATCTTCCTGGGTTGAGACTCCGCGGATGCTTCGCAAGCTCACCCAGACAAGCACGAGTAAGTAGATTAGGATCGTCCAAAAATAAACTGTCGACACAGGTAAACCTCGCGTGGGAGATTAACAGAAGATTCGTCGTCTTCTCTACTTGATTCCTCTTGATTTGTTCCGCCCAACGAATCGACGTTCCTTGTTGGCCTTTGCTCCCAGGTCGCCGATTCTGGATAATTCCAATACAACCGTCGAAATCGACAAAATCGAACACGAGTCACGAATATGCGCGGGAAATAGCCATGGCATTACAGGACAGGCGGGTTGCGGTGGTTCTCCCTGCTTATAACGCCGCTGCAACACTGGAGAGAACCTACAACGAAATTCCTCTCGAAATCGTTGATTTCGTTCTGCTGGTCGATGACGCAAGCCAGGACGATACGGTTCGGAAAGCCAGGCAACTGGGATTGAGACTGTTTCAGCATTCGCGCAATCAGGGGTATGGGGCCAACCAAAAAACCTGTTATCGGGAAGCTCTCAAGCTCCCGGCTGACATTTTCATCATGCTCCACCCTGATTATCAGTACACTCCGGCACTCATTCCGGCCATGGCCTCTATGATTGCCAGTGGACATTACGATCTCGTCTTAGCCTCGAGGATTCTCGGAGGGGGTGCTTTACGGGGCGGAATGCCACTCTACAAATATGTCGCCAATCGCATCCTGACCTTTATCGAGAACCTCATGACCGGAGCAAAGCTCTCCGAGTACCACACCGGCTACCGAGCCTTTTCGAGGGAGGTACTGGAGACACTGCCGCTCGGGGAAAATTCCGACGATTTCCTATTCGATAATCAGATTCTCGTGCAGGCGCTGTACTTAGGCTTTCGAATCGGTGAAGTGAGCTGTCCCACTCGATATTTTTCAGAGGCTTCCAGCATCCGGTTTCGGGATAGCGTTCGCTATGGATTCGGCGTCTTGTGGTCGGGACTTCAGTACCAATTGCAAAAGCGGGAGCTGTGCCGGTTTGCCATTTTCAACCCCAAAGGAAAGAAGCTCGCCTCTCTGGTCCGGGACCTGGTGGCCGAAGGAGAAGCTGCTTCTCCTACACGCGAAGTCTCCAGGCATAGCCGACTATCTTGAGCACGAAGACGGCCCACCGGGAAAGGCTCCACTCATTCAGTCAGGTCGGCTCCCTGTAAGAAAGCAATCACGTCAGCAAGGTCTTGAGGGCTAAGGATGTCGGCCAGATCCTGCGGCATCAAAGACAACCTGGACGGGCGCATAGTCTCAATGTCTTTCAGGAGCAAAGTCTCATCGTCACCTACGGCGTTCCTGATGGTTATCGTCCCCGGGGATTCCGAGACAATGATGCCGGCATAGAGTCGTCCATCCTGTGTAGTGACGATGTAGTTCTTGTAGCGGGCATCCACCGCGGCACTCGGATTGGTGATGGACTGCAGCAACTGCACCCGCGTGTTGCTGCTCACGCCGGCCAGGTTGGGCCCGATCCTGCGGCCTCCGCTGGGAAGATGACACACAGCGCAATGCTCGTTAAAAAGCCTCCGGCCTCGCTCCGCATCGCCTTCCAAATCGAGCACATTCCGGTGATCGGGGCTGATGTCGGTGCTGGTGAGAGGCTGGCTTTTGGCTATTCCGGTTGCTCTTCCGCTGATCTGAGAATCCGGATGCTCCAGCAACTTCTCCCTTTGTACCTCATCGAGGTCGGTCCATTCGATGGTCCGTTTCTCGAGAGCGTCGATCAGCTCCAGTGTCAGCTG
>DATGOF010000310.1:0-5250 GCA_035306285.1 Acidobacteriota bacterium
AAGGCCGACGAGGAGGACACCCAGCTTGCCTTTGGGCTCCTCGATTTGTGCACCTTTTTCAATCATTTTCTCCTCCCTATACGGGGTTATGCGACGGTCGGAACCAACTCACAGGACTCTAGCAGAAGGCCCTGTTGGCCGCGCCGACGTCTAACTTTCAGCTATGAGGACGAGAAGTGTAACAAAACTTTTCTGCAGCTACACTTCCGCCCGGTCTCTTGCACCGTGCAAAGTGGTTGTCTAATATCAAAAGCATCCTCTGGCAGCCGGTAACGAACCTCAAAATGATTCCCTCTAAGGGGTGACGGTCGTAACTCGCTTACATCCGCCTCAGCCGAGGACAGGCTGCTTGTCGGTTATCCGGAGTCGTAGCACGCAGTCGAGGACTTTCGTGACAAACTGTTGGAGGATGCGATGGATTTTCCATCCGCTCGATTGTAGCGTTTTCCTTTAGCGCTGCAAGAAATTCCTTTTCGAAAAGAGATGGGCATGTTAATTTGCTTCCATTTTTGAGATAGAAAAAAATTGTTATCCTGCGACAGAGAGGGGGATTATTTTTCGCAGTAAAGTTACGATACAGGGGAGTGTATGTCATGGCGAATGGAGACTGCGTGGTCGGCGGCCACATTTGTCTGGATATTATTCCAGAGATCCCGACAGCCGACGTCTCTTTCGCGCCCGGTAAATTGCTTTTAGTGGGCGCCGCCCAATTCGGAGGTGGCGGTCCTGTTTCCAATACGGGGTTAGCCCTTCACAAGCTGGGAATTCGAACTCGGCTTGCCGGCAAGATCGGGGATGATTTTTTTGGCGAAATTTTGCTGAAAGTTCTTGCCTCGCATGATCCGGCAGTGGTTACTGCCATGAAGCGTGCTGCCGGGGAAGTGACTTCCTATAGCATTATTTTGAGTCCCCCCGGTGAAGATCGCATGTTCCTTCACTGTGCCGGTTGTAATGACACCTTCGGCGTTGATGACCTCGACTATTCTTCGCTCCAAGGAGCGAGGCTGTTCCATTTTGGATATCCCCCGTTGATGAGGCAGATGGTTGAGGACAACGGCAAAGAGCTGGTGGAGGTCTACCGGCGAGCCCAGGCCACCGGAGTGACGACTTCACTCGATATGACGATGCCTGATCCGAACGCCTATACCGGTCAGGTTGATTGGAAGCAGATACTGGCGAATGTCTTGCCCTACGTTGATATTTTTATTCCGAGTCTGGAAGAGACCCTTTACTGTCTGTATCCCGATGTTTTTGCTCGGATGTCGGAAGCAAAGGAACCGATTAATCGCCAGGTGAGTCCGGAATTTCTTCGTTCCATCGGAAGGGATCTCTTAGAAATGGGGCCGGCCATTACGGGTCTAAAGATGGGCGACCACGGTTTGTATATACAGACAGCCGATCTGGAACGAATGGAAAGGATGGGGCGGGCTAGACCATCTGTCCTCGATGACTGGATTTCACGGCAGATCTGGTCTCCATGCTTCAAAGTCGAGGTGGCCGGTACCACCGGTGCGGGTGACGCGACCTTAGCTGGCTTTCTTGCAGCTTTATTGAGGGGACTTTCTCCCGAAGAGACGGTTACAATGGGCTGTGCCGTCGGTGGTTGCAATGTGGAAGCGCCAGACAGTCTTAGTGGTGTAAGAGGATGGGAAGAGACGAGGCAAAGAATTGCACGTGGCTGGGAGCGCCTCGATCTCTCTTCGGTGGACGAGTCCAACTTTCGGAAGAGCGGTGAGCTCTGGTTTGGTCTTGATGATAGGAAAACAGCTGAAAAGCTAGAAAAGGAGGCTTTCTTTGATCAGTCTAGTCTCAACCCTTAAAGGCTCATTACTGGAGGATTTTTTTCCGAAAGCATGGGATCTGAAGAAGTTTGACGAATGTGTTGCCGATGATCCCGGGGCGATTTTCGAACGGCAACCCCACTGGAATGAAAACTTCTCGATCCACATGGCTGACACGGTGGAAGATTTCAATGTCGTGCTGGGCCACGAGCTGGCATCCGAAATCTATCGCTGCCGGGAAAAGGGGCAGAAGCTGGTCATGATCCTTCCAGTCGGGCCTATGGGTATGTACCGGTGGGCCACCTATTTTCTCAATGAATGGGATGTCCCCTGTGACCACGTGTGGGGATTCAACATGGATGAGTGGAGCGATGCTGAGGGCAACACGATTCCGGGAGATGATCCCCGTGGCTTTCAGAACGCAATGGAGAAAGCCCTCTACGGACCCCTGGGAGCAAAGACGGTTCCCAACAATCAGCGGTTCTTCGCCACCAAGGAGCTCTTACCGGAGTATCCGGAGCGGATTTCAAACCTGCGCAAGGAGGGTGCCCGACTGGTTGTGGTCTATGGGATCGGGCGCGCCTGTCACATTGCTTTCTGGGAGCCGCAGTTTGGTGCTGAATTTGAAAACGACGAGTCCTGGCTCAACCAGAATTACCGGATCGGAGCTAAGCTCCATCCTCTCACGATCGAGCAGAATGCCCTTACCAGCTTTAAAAGCCGGACCACACTCGTCCCAGCCTTCGCAAATACGATTGGGCCGGGATTGTTTGCCAAAGCCGATTATGCGATTGGGGGGGCAGATGGAGAATTTGGACGTGGGATGCAGTGGCAGGGACTCTCCCTTTGGGTGACCTTGCGGCACCCGACGACACGTCATATCCCTTCAACATGGATGCCGCGCCAGCCGGGTCGGCTCTTCTTTACGCGGGCACTGGCTGGTCCCCTACAGGCGGAGGTGAATTGATGGACGAAAACCAACCAGGGCGACGGGCACTGGCTATCATGGCCCATCCCGATGATGTGGAAATCCTGGTGGGGGGAAGCCTGTTCCATCTCAGAACAAAAGGCTGGGAGCTTGGGATTGTCACGATGACTGCGGGTGATTGCGGCTCTAGCACACTGAGCAGTGAAGAGATCGCCCGCGTCCGATATGGTGAAGCCAAAGCTGCTGCAGAGTATCTTGGGGCCTGGTACAGATGTGCCGGGCTCCGAGATATCGAAGTGATTCTCAATGCACAAAGCATACGAGTCGTAGTCGAATTGCTTCGACAGTTTAGACCACAGGTCGTTATCACGCATTCGCCCACCGATTACATGCTCGACCACGAAGAGACTTCCCGTATTGTTCGTGCGGCTACCTTTTCTATGGCGATGCCTCTCTACCACACACGTCAGGTGCCACCCGCCGAACCGGCACGTGCGACACCGGCGCTCTATTATGCGGATCCTGTTGAGGGGATCAATTTGATGGGCGAGCGAGTCCATCCCCAGTTTTACGTGGATGTGACTGCAACGATGGACGACAAGCTGAGAATGCTAAGCTTTCATTCGTCACAGCGAGAATGGCTGAGACAGCACCATGGTCTGGATGAATACCTGATCCGCACGCGCCAGTGGGCTGAGCAATACGGGGAGGAATGTGGCGCTAATTACGCCGAAGGCTTCCGACAACATTTGGGGCACGGCTATCCAAGACAGCCCATTCTACAGGATGCACTCAAAGACTGGGTCCGCTTAAAGGATGTAACAGAAGGAGAGGTGAGATATACAAAGCCGTAGATAGGCGACTTTACCTCTCTGTGTCCTCTATGCCTCTCGGTAGTGAGTTCTCGTGCAGTGAAAGCGTTACATGAGGGAAAAACCCGGGGTCAAGCCAGAGCCTGAACCCCGGGGGATATTGACTTATTCCGGCAATGGACGAAGCTCGATTCGCCGGTAATAGAGTTCTGCACCTTCCGACTGAAACAGAAGCTTGCCCTCACTCGGCTGGATATTGTAGGCCTTATTGACTACGACTCCGTTAACCAGATAGGTAACCGTATCGTCCTTCACAAAGGCATCCAGTCGGTTCCACTGTCCGACCGGCTTTTCAGCGTCTTGCTTACCGCGGAAATTGAGAACATCCTCCCAGTCCGGGTCGCGGCCCCACCAGTTGATGCGGCCACCTTCAAAGTCACGGGGTTCCCCTTCTGGATCCCAAACCCACTCTCCATCTCGGTCCTGACTTACCGTGGCAGTTGCTTTGGGAATAATCCGCTGGCCGTTTTCATCATAGCCTCGGACGAGGATAATATCGCCGGTACCACCCTCAATAATCTGAAATTCAACCGAACTCATCCAGGGACTGTTAAAATCTTCGGCTGCATTACCATCCCGACCCTGGCAGTGGAGTAGTATTCCATTATCGCGAGTCCGGTTCATTCGCGGCTCCCAGGTAACCAGTCCCCACCGAAACTCGACGATCAAATGGTAATTCTTGTAGTTGTTCTTTGTGATCAGCCCTCCCCAGTGCTGACCCGAGACTCGAATAGCCGGCGCACCATCAATTTGATCGACAACCGTGAATACATGGTCGGGATCTTCGTAGTGAAAATCTCTCAGCCACGTATAAAGGAGAGACAGATCAGTGTGTTCCGCGTCGAATAAAATAATCGGCTCTGTAGGCGTGATGGCCTCAGAATCACTGGCCAGAAGAGGTAGAGGTGTGGAAACCAAAGCAATTAGCGTCAGTAAGTAAAGAAAACGTTTCAGATTTTTCATTTTGTTTCTCCGAACTGTAAATCAATCCTTATTATGCTCCTTCAGCTCCTTTGTACGGGAAGAAAGAGAGCATACTACCGGTTGAGCAGGTTGAGAGTCGAGCGGTGAGACTTCTGAAAGACGGGGTAATCTCGTTGTTGAACGCAGATACAGAAGCCAGTCCATCGGACCGACCACACTCTTGTCGGATCATCTAATCTCCTACCAGTCGGGCTACCGCTCAAGTAATCGACGAGCCCGGCTCGATTCAATGGAAATCGGTGATCCCCTCCTGCGCAGCCGACACCATGAAACTGCCACTGCCAAAGTGAGTGGCCCCAACTTTAAAAGGGTCGACGTCGCTAGTCAATACCTGTAGGCAAAAATGTAATTGACAGCCCCTTTGGGCATAGTATCCTTTCACGAGCTCAACGACAGACTCAGTAATGTACAGTTCATGGGCGAACTCCGGTGGCAGGAGCCGGGGTACTCATATCTAGAAGGGGGTTTTTTTATGAACGTGCTCGCGCAGCCAATGACGATCGCCGGGCTACTGGTCACGGGTATCGGTGTTGCCCTGCTCGGAAGCATCAAGCTTTCCCTGGCCAGAAGACTTCAGATTGATGAAGCGCGAATTGGTGGGTTGGTTTCGGCCTTCGGGTTCACGATTATACCGATGATCCTGGTCAGCGGCTTTCTTGCCGCCCACTTCGGACAAAAGACAGTG
>DATGOF010000311.1:0-5334 GCA_035306285.1 Acidobacteriota bacterium
GATGTGAAGGAGGAGGGCGACTCCGATCGCGTTAGGTAAAGACGCCCAACTCTGTTCGAAGCAGCGGGCGGAAACTCCAGCTCAAGTCTCCCTTCCGACCAATGCCAGCGGATCTGGACATCTCCGACGAAACCGACTATGAGAGCGCCGGCCCGGACGGCTGTTCTCCTAACCCGTGTCGACTCTGGGAAAGGAAGGCAAAAAGGGCAACCCCTCGCGAAAGTTATTGGAAGCAGCGACGGAGAGCTTTAAACCCTGCGTGGAGGGGCCTACTTCAATGGTTCTTGCGATGACACCCAGACCTCCCCACGATTCCAGTCCAGGGAGGTCCAGGACTTCGCTTCCCGAGAGGTTGTAAGAGAAGACAACCCGATCGCCGCCCCGGATTGCATCATTTCGCCGCCACAAACTGTAACCATTCATAGCAATACTTTCGCCATGACATGGATGACAGTATTTTTCGAGGATTGGCTCGACGTCGCGAGAAAGCGATACCGACTCCGGCTGCTGTGCCCGAGAGAGTGCCTGGACGGAGACAACGAGAACAATGACGACCGTGAAGCCACTCCCCAGGTAATAGCCAGTACCAACCGATCCTCTTCAAGTCGTCGATTGCCCTCCGCTACTTGCGGACGATGCCTAAAATATTAAAAGCCCTGAACCCTAGCTGAGGGTAACTACGGCGCCTTTTGCTGCTGACTCTTCTGCTGCCAGACAGGCTTCCACGGCTCGCATCGACTCTTCCGGGGTGATGATCTCCGGTTTTCTTCCATCCAGGACGCAGGTCGTGAAGTAATCTAATTCGGCACGGAGAGCGCCGGCTCTCAGTCCATGTAGTTCAGGCCAATAGGTTGTGTCGGGCGATCGCCATCCATCTTTTCCAACAACGGAAAAATTCGGGTGGGTTTCATGGATGTGGATTGCCCCTTCGGTTCCTATAATCTCCATCCGTTCGTCAATCTGAAACGCGGTCTTGTCCGGAAGGAACCAGATGTTCTCGCAAACGCCGATAGTTCCATCTTCGAAGCGATACATAGTCCAGCCGATGTCAGGATATGTCATCCCCCGGACGTTTAAGGTCTGAGCGTAAGCAGAACGGATTCTGCCACCGGTATACCACAGCATCAGATCTGTATCATGAACGCCGTCTCCGATTATAGGTCCAATCTTGGGAAGCACCTGCGCTCCGACGGCAGCTGGAATGTTTCGTCTCGCATAGATGGAGACGATTTTCCCGATAGCTCCTGCCTCGATCTCTCTTTTTGCAGCGGCATAGCGGGGATTGAAGCGACAAATATGTCCAACCATGAAATACTTGTCGCTTGCCTTCGCAGCTTCCACGATTGCACGACAATCCTCTACCGTGGAGGCCATCGGCTTTTCGAGAAACACATGCTTGCCGGCCTTCAGCGCGGCCAGTGTCGGTGCTGCATGTTGATCCCACATGGTTGTGACGTTTACGACCTCAACTTCGGGATCAGCCAGCAAATCATTGTAGTCGGTGTAGGTCTTCTTTACATTGAAGCGTTCGGCAACTTCTTTCAGGCGGTCTGGGGTTCGTGTGCAGAGGGCATGGAGATCGACGTGTGGAATGCCGGATAGCGCTTCGCAGTGTTTCTCTCCAAACCAGCCCAGTCCAATAACCGCACACTTTACTCAACGATTCATACTGCAGTCTCCATATGATGTGTTTGGGTTCCTGAGACCCTGGAATCACCAGGGCGGCAGCGCCATGGTGCCTCCGTCAAGGACAAGTGTCGTTCCATTTATATAATCCGCTTCATCACTAAAAAGAAAAGCCGCAGTTCGGGCTACGTCGACAGGCTCACCCAGCCTCCGCACCGGAATGCGTCCACGGACATCGTCATAGAGCTCTTCGAGAGATTGCGACCATCCACCTGCGGTTTCCGCCAACATAGGAGTGTCAATCGTACCTGGGCTAATGGCAACGGCTCTGAGCCGGCCCGCATAGTCAGTGGCGAGACACCGAACCAGAGATTCCAGGGCTCCTTTGGAGGCGCAGTAAAGGGCATGCTCTGGGAACCCGATCATCGAGGCGACCGACGTGGTGACGACAATACAGCCCTTCTCTTGTTCGAGCATTGGTGGAATGGCGTGTTTAAGCACAAGAAACGTGCCTTTTACGTTGATTCCCATAATCTTGTCCCAGATGCCGTCGTTAAAATCGGTGACCTTACCCTTTCCCCAGACACCGGCATTACAGAACACCCCATCGATCCTGTCGAATCGGTCCAGAGTTCTCCAAAGCAGTCCCTTTACGCTGGATTCATCACTGACGTCGGTCTCGAAGAAAGCGACTTCATGGCCCGACTTTACAAGTTCTGCCTCAAGGGCCTGTCCCCTTTCCGGTTGGTTCGAGGCACAAACCACACGTGCTCCCCTTTCGGCAAACAAACGTGTCGATGCTTCTCCAATTCCTGACGTCCCTCCTGTTATCAAGATTGTCTTTCCTGAAATTGTCATGCCTTCTCCTGGTCAAACTTCAGAGGCGATTAATTCTATCTTCAAAGTCGAACTAAGACCTGTCCTAAGTCGAACAGGGACCTGGCCCCACCTCTTCCAGTCCGAGCAGGGGCCTGTCCCCTATTGCCCGTCGAAGCAGAGGCCTGTCCCCTATTACATGTGTCCCCTATTACACGCCGTCTTCAAACTCAAAAAGAGGCCTGAAACTCGAAAAGAGGCCTGGCCCCATTTCTTCTACGGCCCCATTTCTTCTACCCGGCTCGGCCTTGTGTCCAACTACGCCATCGAGCAGAGGCCTGGCCCCAGCTACACGCTGCCCCCTCCTACACGCGCTAAGTTGAGGCATGGCCCCAACTACACCACCGAGCAGGGGCCTGGCCCCAGCTATGCGCCGCTGGCTACTCGTTTCTCGCGCACGGCCAAGGCACGGTCTGCCATGCGAAAAAAATCATTCTCAGGTGCATACCCCAGTACCGTCCGACAACGCGTGATATTAATCTCGAAGGAGTGGTAATTAGGACAGTTGATATCAATCGTCGGGACGCCAGTCTTTTCGGATAGATACCGGGCGGCGACGTCGTAACTGAAGGGCGCCGGACCAGCCACGTTAAAAGATTGACCCAGCGAAGCCTCATTGCCCAAAGAAAGCCGAAACACCTGAACGACGTCGTCGATATGAACGATGTGCCGCCTGAGCGGCACCCCGGAACCATCCAGCAACAACGGGATTCGATCCTCCCCTGCCCTCACCAGCGAGAGAATCTCAGGGGTGATTTCTCCAAAACCATGTCCCTCTTCCTCAGGACTGATGTTCTCCAGAAGAGAGAAATGCTTCAGCAGATCGTCCCCTTCAAAAACCCACGAGGATCTCAAAATCGTAAACGGCACGCCATATTGAATGCCATACTGCCTGGTCATAACTTCTTCTATCACCTTCGAAAAAGCATAGTAACCAGGATAGGCTTGGTAAGGATGGTTTTCGTCGATCGGTGTCGGCTGAGGGTAAAACCAGATTCCAAACGCGGCATCTCCACCCAGAAGAATAAACTGACGAATGGCCTGCTTCCGGCAAGCCTCCAGAATCTTAAAAGTTCCTCCTACGCTTACCTCAAAAAATGAATCGGGATCCTCTTTTGTGGTCGCTAGCTGAAGCACAACGTCGCTGTGGCGAACACATTCATTGACTGCCTCAGCGTCCGTGACTGATCCTTTCACAACCTCGCACTGATCTGGAACCGGTGACTTGTGCTGCAAGGCCTTCACCTTTACATCCATCGTGCGCAACAGTTCCACCAGTCGTCGCCCAATCTTTCCCGCCGCTCCGAATACGGCTGCTGTCCTGATCTCCACAAAACCTCCTGAACTGATAGGCCGATGTCAGGTTAAATCAGGTCAAATAATGATGCCGAGGGTACTCAAAACTTGGATAGGACACAAGAGGATGATGCCAAATTTCGCTACATCCCTGATCTCCGATCTTTCTCAGAAATAATGCACCTGAAAGAAAAGAACTCGAAGGGATGAGACCAGAATTGCCGAAGTCATTAATCCGCAAAATACTACCTTCGCCGGCGGAACCAAAAAGTGAGTGACTGAAGCAGGCTGAAACGTTGTCAGGACATTCGGGTTCCTGTCCTCACCCCACGTTCCTTGCCACCATGAAAGGAACCGCTGCGGAAATCCTCACGCTGTTTCAAAGAATTGAAGATCGCGACGACGAAACTAACCCGAACATGAGTAGCGATCGCGATTATCAGTTGCTTCTCGTCGACTTTACACTGTGGGACCGTTCACCGGACGAGTACGACAGGATTCGAGATCCTGTCGACCAGAGTGCAAAGGGCTTCACCCTGTAACAACTCACCACTACACGGCAGCACTACCGGACCTCGTGCTTCTGTCTCCAGCCACCATGTGAGACTAGCGAGGCTCGGCTTTACTAGCGTGCGAAATCGTCCCGATAAACCCTCTTTAGCCAGCTGTTCCTGGACTGATTCCTGAAGTCGATAAGCGCTGTCCTTGTCCTGAGCCAGGATTAGTATATAAGGGCTGAGCTCGCGCATCTTGGAAAGCCGAATAGCAACTTCGAGGGCTTTCTCACCTAACGGAGAACCGTCTACGACCAGCGTAATCGGTACGCTGAGGCTGATCTCTTCGTGCAGAACCATTGTCACGCCCCGACTCTCTTGAAGAACGACTCGTACCGTTGATCCGAGGCGCCTGAAGCCCCCTTGTGGCCAAGTCATTCTACCCAGGATCATCAAGTCAGCGGCCGAAGCCTCTGCGATGATCGCGCTGGTAACGGCACCACGCACGACTCTGAATGTCCAAGGCACATTTCTTGAGGCTGCAGCAGCAGCCAGCGTTCCTTTAGCGGCCTCCGATTGAGAGCGAAACGCCCGCTGCAACCGTTCCCGACTGAGCTGGCGCATTGCCGACGAGAATGGGCTAATTTCTCGGGCTAACGGAAGGCCTGCAAGGTTCAGCAAGTTGACGTCTTCCACAAAGAGGCCGACCAGTTCTGCGCCGAACTCGGCCGCCAGGTCTGCAGCGGCCTGCGCCGTCCTCCTGCTAAAGGGTGAAGCATCCAGCGCGACGAGAATACGGCGAATCGAAAACTGGTCCTTGTCGCGATTCATAAGCTATTCCTTCTCGGATCCCCTGAATTCCCTTTCCTTCTCGGCGAGTGCCTCTAATCGTCGATGAACGATACCGTTAATGCTGTTCTCGGGATAATTCCCCTCAGCGTCAGGATCCCCGGCTTCGACTCCTGTCAACAGTTCGATACCCTGGTCGACGGTTTCGATCGCAAAAATATGAAACTGTCCGTCCTTTACCGCTTCTACAACA
>DATGOF010000312.1:0-3419 GCA_035306285.1 Acidobacteriota bacterium
CCTCGAATCCTGGCGGCTCCTTTACCATTCTGACTAATGCAGCCGGCAAGAACGAAGGCTACCACGGTTATGAAATTTACTTGAAAGAGGGACGACTTTCGGCTCGGCTGATGCATGCTCTCCCGGCCGATCTGATTCAGATCACAACCGTCGACAGGATACCCGAGCACCGGTGGACTCATGTTGTCGTCACTTATGACGGCTCCAGCCAGGCGGATGGACTGAACTTGTATCTGAACGGAATCTCAGCCCGGACGACTATCGATTTCGATCAACTGCAGCGAACGATACGGCCACGGCCCACCAGTCTTAGAATCGGGGGATACCTGCAGTACGAAACGGAAGTCAGTGACGGTAGTGCTTTGATCGATGACCTACGGATCTACTCTCGACAGTTAACCGAACTGGAGGTGCTTGGGCTGGCCAGGGCCTCCGGGGTCGACGAGGTTTCCAGACCACGCGAGTTCGCCTATGTTGAGCATTATCTTCAGCGGAAGGACGCGGTTTACGGACAGCTCCAGAAACAACTGGACGATTATCGCAAAGCTCGCTACGAGATTCTGGACTCCCTGATCGGGGTAATGGTTATGGAAGATCTACCGGAGCCGCGTCCTACTTTCGTGCTGGAGCGCGGAGTATATGATGCTCCCGGCAGACAGGTTACGGTTGGAACTCCAGAAGCAATCCTTACGTTCGATGAGGGATTTCCTCCCGATCGCAGGGGACTGGCAATGTGGTTGGTCAGCAAGGACAATCCACTGACGGCAAGAGTGGCAGTCAATCGATTCTGGCAGAGATACTTCGGAAGAGGTCTGGTTGGAACGCCGGATGATTTCGGTAATCAGGGCGAGCTCCCCTCCCATCCTAAACTGCTTGATTGGCTTGCCTGCGAGTTCGTCGATTCTGGCTGGAACATGAAACACATACAGAAATTGATCCTAACCAGTGCAACCTACCGTCAGTCGTCCACGATCGATTTAGAGCAGCGCCACAGTGATCCTGAGAATCGCCTGCTAGCGCGTGGTCCTTCATTCAGGCTGTCAGCCGAGATGATTCGGGACAACGCGCTCGCTGCTGCAGGTTTGTTGGTTCGCAAGATTGGAGGACCCAGCTTCAAGCCGTATCAGCCAGACGGACTGTGGTCTGAAAAGAATACCTTCAGCGAAGTCCTCAAGGATTATGTGCAAAGTGAGGGGGAGGACCTGTATCGACGAAGTCTCTACACCTTTTGGCGGAGGACCTCGCCACCCCCGGCCATGACAATTTTCGATGCGCCTACCAGAGATTCGTGTACTGTGCGCCGTCAACGGACAAACACGCCGCTTCAGGCTCTGGTCTTGATGAATGATCCGCAATTCGTTGAAGCAGCAAGAGTACTTGGCGAAAAGATGATGACGTCCGGTGGAGAGAGTCCGCGCGACTGGATTGTCTACGCTTATCGCAGCCTGACCGGACTGCGGCCTGATCCACAGGTACTGGAGGAACTGGTTGAGCTCTTCGAGGCGGAGCAAAAGACTTTTTCTGAACATCCTGAACGGGCCCAGACCCTGCTCGAGGTAGGGGAATACCCCGTGAATCGGGAATTGGACGAGGCGAATTATGCAGCCTCAACTCTGGTGACCAGCGCGATTATGAATCTGGACGACACTATTATGCGGCGATAACACTTTGTCGCAGATGTCGAAATAAGATCCAGCGTGGCTTCTAAGCAGTCACGCAAGAGAGGATTCCGACAATGTCCGATTATTGCAATCGAATCAATCGAAACATGAGCCGTCGCCATTTTTTCACGCGAACCAGCCTTGGGCTGGGGACGGCGGCGTTGGCGTCGCTGCTGGATCCATTGCAACTGAAGGTAGCTGCCATTGGGGAATCCGATTCCCGCGGTCTTCTCGAGGGAGTACTCTCCGCACCTCACTTTGTTCCGCGAGCGAAGAGAGTGATCTATCTCTTTCAAAGTGGCGGCCCCTCGCAGCTGGAGACTTTCGATTACAAGCCGGTTTTGCAGCAGCGGAATGGCGAGGAACTACCTGACTCGATCCGGCAGGGACAAAGGGTAACGACGATGACTGCCGGTCAAGCTTCTTTCCCCCTTGCCGGATCTCAGTTCCAGTTTCAGCGATACGGGGAAAGTGGTGCCTGGGTTAGTGAACTACTGCCCTATACTGCTCGTATCGTCGATGAGATCTGCATTGTTCGGTCTCTTTACACAGAAGCCATCAATCATGATCCGGCAATTACCTTTTTTCAGACCGGATCACAGCAGCCGGGTAGGCCGGCCATTGGGTCATGGGTGAGCTATGGGCTGGGAAGCCTGAACCAGAACTTGCCTGCTTTTTGTGTCCTTCTTTCCCGCGGTAGCGGAAATCCTGATGCTCAGCCCCTTTACTCGCGTCTCTGGGGGAGCGGCTTTCTCTCCTCTCTCCATGAAGGTGTGCAGTTTCGGGCTGCTCGCGATCCTGTACTTTATCTCAATGATCCCCTTGGAATTGACCGTGAAAGTCGCCGTCGAATGCTCGATCACGTAGGTCGGATCAATCAACAGGCGTTTGAGAGAGAGCAAGACCCAGAGATTCAGACGCGAATCGCCCAGTATGAAATGGCCTATCGGATGCAAACCTCAGTTCCAGAAGCCCTGGATATTTCGGGAGAGCCTGAATACATCTATGATCTGTATGGGCCGGATTCACGCATCCCCGGAACCTATGCCGCTAACTGCTTGCTGGCCCGGAGGCTGGCTGAAAGAGATGTCCGTTTCATTCAGCTGTACCACGTTGGCTGGGATCAACACGGTAATTTGCCCAAACAGATCCGGGGCCAGTGCAAGGATGTCGACCAGGCGTCGGCCGCGCTGGTCCTGGATCTCAAGCAACGAGGATTGCTCGACGACACTCTCGTGATTTGGGGCGGTGAGTTCGGGAGGACTAATTACTCGCAGGGAAAACTCACTCACGACAACTACGGGCGCGATCACCACCCGCGCTGTTTTTCAGTCTGGATGGCAGGCGGCGGCATCAAACGAGGGCTTGTCTACGGCGAAACGGATGAATTCGGCTACAACATCGTGCGGGATCCGGTCCACGTTCATGACCTGCAGGCCACCCTTCTTTACTTGCTGGGGGTTGATCACGAGCGCCTGGTCTACAAGTTCCAGGGGCGGCGCTTTCGTCTGACCGATGTTCACGGCACAATTGCGAACGGACTTCTGGAATTGTAATTCAGGGGCTACACGCTCTTCGCCAGTAGGTCGCTACAGAGTCGCGGTGTGGAACCGCAGGACGCGCGTTATTCGGCGTTTCTCGAGAGCAGATAATGCCGACACGCCTCATCGATCCATAACAACTCTTCCATCCACGACTGCTCCCTAATCTTGCATCGATCTACCGAGCTGATCTACAGGGGACAATCTATTGGGTCTA
>DATGOF010000313.1:0-3649 GCA_035306285.1 Acidobacteriota bacterium
TCACACCAGTCTGGCCCCACCCGTAATCATCCGACTGTGTTCCAGTCAGGATCAAATCGAAACCTTCCTGAGCCCCGATTTCAGCGAGAAGCCGTGCGGCAAGCAAGGGGTCTGAGACTCGCCTCTCTTCATCCTGGATGAGGACGGCCCGGTCTGCTCCCATAGCCAGTCCCTTTCGAATCACTTTTTCCGACTGGGTAGGCCCGATAGAGAGGATGACGACCTCGCCCCCGTGTCTCTCTTTCAGCTTCAGTGCTTCCTCTAGAGCGTATTCGTCACATTCACTGGCCTGGAAGCTCACCTGGCTTTCATCGATCCAGGTTGCTGAAGCGTTTAGCTGATAACGGCTTTCACGAGAGGGAACTACCTTAAGGCAAACTGCTATCTTCATGAACCGGTGATCCGGAGAACGGTAACTTATTTCTTGAACAGATTTTCGAAGGCCTGCCGCGGATCAATCTTGCCGGGGGCTGAAGAAGCCACCGAAGAAGTCTGTTTCTCAACTATTGTTCTGATTTCAAAAAACTGGCAGCTATTTCTCCTATCTTTGGGAGTGATCCGCTCGGGAATGGGCTGTGTACATTCGAAGCGGCTACCAGGATCAAAAAAGGTGCAATTCTTACAAGTATGAAGAGCAGCTTTGCAATTCGGGCAGTCGCTTCGAAATGTAATCTCTTCCAGGGCGAGGGACAGTGTCGCGCCACACATCGCGCAGCGCACAACCTTGTGGAAGCCGGCCATTTGGGGAGAACGGGGTCCCTCGCGTGAAGTTCTTGATTTTCTTGGCTGCCGGGCCTCGTCATTACGGTCAGAATCCCGATAGCCAGGCTGGCGATACTTTTGACTCATCGTGCAGATCCTTTTTCAGGGCTCTTAAGGGTTGGGAAAGGGGTGCGACCAGTGATAGCAGGTTCGGTCACTCAGGTCGACCAAATCTCATTTTAAGCCAGTTCAGCTAAATGCGCAAATCAAACCATGAAGTCATAGAGAACGCCGAACACTCTGCGTTCTCAGTATCTCTGCGGTTAGAGTTTCTCGGAGTCGTTATTTCCATGTTAAGGTTGTCTCGGGATTCAATGTCTCGCGCTCCCTGTAAACTGCCGGAGTAGAGCAGATCAGGTGGAAGTCTGAACCCGAGTTCTCTGGATCACCCGAGCGATATGCAACTGACTGACCAAGATGTCTGCACGACGTGTAACGGAACCGGCTGGCTGATCGAGAACCGTGACGGAACAGATGTCGCTCAACCTTGTCCTGCCTGCCGCACTGAGCGCCTCAAGCAGCGCCTTCTCCGGTCGGCTCAACTTCCTCCCCGGTACGTGGAAAAGGGATTCGATGTCTACCACCCGTTTGAAAGCCGAAGCCAGGAAGAAGCTCTGAGAAAGTCACTCGAATATGTGGAACGATATCCAAACGTAGCAAGGGGCCTGCTGTTCGCTGGTCCTTGTGGTGTCGGAAAGACTCACCTTTCCGTTGCCATCTTGAAGACCCTCGTACAGGAACAACTCATCTCTGCACGATTCATTGATGAAGCTGAGTTCCTAAGGCGGCTTCAGTATTCTTATGGACCGGATTCGCCGGACACCGAGCGGGAGGTCCTGCTGCCATTGATGGACGTCGATTTGTTGGTCTGGGATGACCTGGGAACAGGCCGGGCGACTGAATGGGCGCGGGAGACCATCAGAATGGTTCTCAATCACCGGTATACCTACAACAAACAAACTATCCTCAGCACGAACCGATCGGTGGAAGAAGGAGCCGGCCCGACCTCACCTCGAAGAGAAGAATCGCTGGCGGAACGGATTGGTCACCGGTTGTACTCCCGCCTGATGGAAATGTGTGAAGTCGTCGAAATCCATGGCCCCGACGCACGCACCAAGATCTTTAAAGCTTCAATGGATTTTCAGGAGAAAAGCGGTCGCAAGAGTTCGGGTTCGAGACAAAAGCCGGCTCCGGATGACCTGGAATGCCCTCACTGCCACGCCGCTTCAATCACCATCCTGGACGAGTCTCGCTTGCGACGATCGCGAGGAGCGTCCTTTTTTGATATTTTTTGCCGATGTAGGCCCTGCGGCAGCGACTTCCTCGTACGCTTTTACCCGGAAACCTCAAAGATTGAATATCCGACCCTGAACAACTCCAGCCTCTAAGAAGATTCCCGCCGTGACGACGGCGACAGCTTTTCTCTTTTCCTTTGACGCCTATCCTGGTCAAGCCTAAAATCGCAAATCAAGATAGAAGAGGTGAAATTGATAGCAGTCTTGTCTTTTCAAGGGAAGGATCCAACTATGACTACAAGCCGTTCCTTAACGCGTCGTAACTTCTTAATGACAACAACATCCAGTCTCGGTGCCGGCTTACTGGCGGGCCGGCGGAATCTCCTTGCCAGGCCGTCCAACTACGGCGAAGTCGGCTCTACCGATCACTTCTGGTATAGGCTTGCTGGTCCCTTCCCCTATGTCGATTCTCAACGGGACAATAAGGCCTTTGCCTTCGGTCAGGGGAAGATCTTTCTCTCAGAAGATAATGGCAAGACATGGGCCCGCAGTTGCCCCTTTCCAAATGCTGAAAACATCACTTACAGTGTCTTTCTGAAAAATGGAAATATCCTTTTCGCAACTCGGACCAAGCTCTACCTCAGCACCGACAATCTGAAGACCTATCACCAGATCACTGTCAAGGACCGGGACGGGAACGATTACCTCCCTCATGAGCCACAGAATCCAGACCTGCCTGGCTGGTACTTCCATCCCCTGGATGGCGTTCATACCTGGGAGGTGGAAGGCCAGGAAATGTTGGTTTGGGGAAACTATGCCAACGTCCTGGGTGGCCCGGTTCCACTTAATATCTATTACTCTACGGACCAGGGTGAGACGGTAAAGATAGCCTACTCGTTCGGACAGAACCCTCACTTTCAGGAAAAGGGATCCACCTCAGGGAGGCTGCTGGGCGACCCCAACAATCCGGTGATCTGCCGTCACATTCATGCGGTAGCTTACAATCCGACTGAGAACGCCTTTTACGCCACCACGGGCGATATCGACAGAGGGCATGGTCATGAAGTCCACTGGCTGCGGGGAACCTATAATCGCCGGAAAGATTCCTGGGATTGGCAGGTACTGGTGTCGGTCAATTCCAATTCGCGTTACAAGTCTGGCGGACTCAATTTTGTCGATGGACGCCTTTACTGGGCTTCTGATGCAAATGGACGAAACGGCAAAATGCCGCACGATCGTGGCCTGTTCAGCTGTGATCCGAAAGATTTAACCAACCCGGAAAAGCACACGATGCTCTTTAATCCGGAGTACGAGACTGCCATGATGCTGATTGAGGATGGAGTGATCTTGTCAGCTCACTGTGCACCTGCATCGCCCTACCACACAGGATTTATTATCTCCACCGATATGGGAAAGACGTGGGCCCAGTACGACCTCACAGAGTTTGGCCAGCGCTCTCCGGCCCGCTTTCACAAGAAAAACAGTGACGGATGGTTCCGGGTTGACTTGCGAAAGGGTTGGATCGAAAGAGCCGAGGCCCTCTATATCAAACCAAAAACAGCGTAAAGGCCGGCCACAACGTTTAGCCGGCAATCAAATTATTACGGCGTTCATTCTGCTCAGTCAGCGAGTGACAGGATCGGGTCGCCAAT
>DATGOF010000314.1:0-2020 GCA_035306285.1 Acidobacteriota bacterium
TTTCTCGATAAATAGAGACGAAGGACTGCCGAGCGCAGGACCCTCTTCGGTCCAGCCGCTGTCGACGCCATAGAAGACCACTCCGAAATCCTGAGCTGCTTGTTGGACCGCCGAATGGACCGTTTCAGGTTCCAGAGCCTGTTGCACCACCGGGATAATCAGCGTACCGCGGTCGAATTCCCGTCGAATTTCTCCGGAGCGGGTTGTCAGCGGAGCTTTTAGCAGGCGGCAGTTGATTCCTGCATTCTGGAGTTGGTACAGGGCCGCAGGAGCCATGTAGTGATCCCAGGGAAGAAGATATGCGTATTTTGCGGGAGCGTGGTGCACGCCTCCCGGTTGTTCCTGTGATGCATTCCATTCGGGTCCGATGGGCAAGGAGCGGTCATCCTCCAGAGCGGCATGTCGGATACCGAAAGCAAGAGGAAGCGTCCAGGCCGAGATATCGTAGAAGACGGAATCCTTGAATTCAGTGACTCGCTCCATCACCGTCTTGATCAACCGGATCTGCGGCTGATTGAGAGGGACAATCAGGTCCCGGTTCTTGCGATAGAGCTGGCCATCGATTTCGACATCACGGTTGAGCCGGTAAATTTGGATCTGGTGAAGTTGCATCAGTTCAACTAGCATTCGGGTCCGCTGGGGGCTGTCGCTGGCATCGAGAAGATAGGCCTTGACATCATTTTCTTGAAAGACTGAATTCATTTCGGCGTAGAAGTCCCGCTGGTAAGTCAGAAAATCACGTCTCAATGCATGAACACCCTCCAGTGAGGAAAGGGCAGCCGTGAACTGATTTCGGATAGTGAAAGGGTAAGTCAGTTCCCCGGAAGTTGTAGTCGTTTTCAAAGATCGGGAAGAAGCCTGCTCGAATAGGACGCCGACAGCACCGTTTAGATCAGGATAAGTCGATCCTTTTCCATAATAGAAATCATCAAAAGTCTCTCGTGCGTAATAGAGCGATCCGATTCGGTCAAGGTGCCGGACATGAAACTCAGCCAGTCGTTCCGTGAGTTCTTGATTGCGTGCGGGAGTCTGAGGATTGGTCCGCTCCGGTACACCGGGCTGGAAAAAGAATGTGGACTCACGGTCCATTTCGTGGAAATCAGCGAGATACTGTGGCCGCCAGTGATGAAAAAGTTCGACGCGAGCCCTGGACTCGCGATGCCGGGCCGGCAGCCAGTCTCGATTGAGATCAAACCAATAATGGTTGGTCCGGCCGCCCGGCCAGGGTTCATTGTGTTCTCGATCCTGCAAGTCGGTGGTCGCTACCCCTCCCCGGTTGGCATTAACCCATTCCGCAAAACGGCTGCGCCCATCGGGATTGAAACTCGGATCGATAAGAATCACCAGGTTCTCAAGAAGTGGGTCTACAGGTGGGCCGCTACCTGCCGTCAAGTGGTACAGAAGCAACAGGGACGCCTCTGTCCCACTGGCTTCATTTCCGTGGATGCTGAAGCCGAGGTAGACGATTGCCGGCATCGATTCGATTTCCTTGTCCGTAACACCGGCTGACGGATCGGAAAGACGCAGATTGGCTAATCGGATTGACTCGACTCGGGCCAGATTTTCGGGACTGCTGATGATGGCATGGATCAGAGGACGGTTTTCATAAGTTCTGCCGTGTTCTCTTAAGAGCACCCGGTCGGAGCGTGCAGCCACCTCGCGAAAGTAGTCCACGACTTGATGAGGGAGAGTGTGTCGGCTGCCTATAACGTGGCCTAAGGTTTCCTCTGGAGTGGGTACGACATCACTGTAAGTGACCCCCTCAACATCGTGGTCCAAAGCAAAGGGTAGACGCCCCGCCTGTGAGAATGAGATCAAGAGGAGCGCTGAAATCGCAATTCCTGAGATTTTTTTCATGGCTCTACCGTTGTCTGTATGGATTGAGTAATTCATGCAAAAACATAGTTTACCGAGAACTATTCTCCATTCTTGACATCATTGCATTAGAATCACAGGCAAGCCAAAAAGGGAAATGGAAATGTTCCGGGGAGAATGACCGACTGTGTTGACAGGCTGGCCG
>DATGOF010000315.1:0-5756 GCA_035306285.1 Acidobacteriota bacterium
TAATCTACCGAGACATAGTTTCCTTCTGCGAGGACGTTAACGAGTGTTTTTGCTGAAGCCCAGGGTCCATCACCATAGACCACGACGGCATGACCGTTCTTCGCTCCGAACATCTCCCTTTGAATGAGCTCAGAGCCCTGATCAGGGGGAATCAATTGTACCCCTCGCCGTAGGAACTGAGCTCGCACTTCATCCGTAACCATACCAGTTTGATCCCATGGGCCCCAGTTTGCCGCCAGCACTCTGGCGGGCCAATCTTTAGACAAAGTAACGGCCAGGCTATTGAGAATACCGTTGGCAGCAGCGTAGTCGCTCTGTCCTCTATTTCCGAAGACTGCAGTCACCGATGACATCAGAACCAGCAACTTCAGAGTCTCCGGCTGCAGGTGACGGATCAAAATAAAGGCACTATCTGCCTTGGTATGAAGCACACGATCAAACGATTCGGGCGTCTTGTCTTTCAGGAGCTTATCCTCGATCAGGCCAGCGCCATGTATGACACCATCCAGACGTCCGTAACGTTCATAGATACTCTTAATCAAGGCACCAAAGGAGTCTTCGTCCCTAACGTCCACCTGATGGTACTCGACGCGTGCACCCAAGCGCCTGAGTTCTCGAATGTTGTGACGAATTTCCCTCTCTCTCAATAGCGCCCAATAGCTTCTTTCCACTTCCGCCACAGTCGCTTTTGGCCCGAGCTTGTTTCTAAGGGCCTTTTTCAACTCGAACGGTTCAATTGTGCCGGCCGTATCCGATGCCTCCTCCTCGGCAGGCGCCGGCGAAAGACCTACCAGGATAAGAGTTGGCTGACAGGAGGATGCCAGTTGCCGCGCAATCGTCGCCGTAATGCCGCGCGCCCCGCCCGTTAAGAGGAACACCCAGTTTGAGTCAGGCTTCAGAGCCTCACTTTCCAGAGGAGGCTTTTCGAGGGGAGCGGGCTCAGCGACCAGCGTAGCCCTTCGGCCTCCCGAGTAGACCACCAGCACCAATTCGTCGTCCAGGTGAAGTTCTGTCCAAATCTGCTGGAAGGTTCGCGAAGTATCGACATCATCCAGCTCCACCTCCACTGATCGGCAGAAGACCTCGGGCCACTCTGCCGCAAGCGTATTGGTGAATGCCGAGACGCCACCACTCACCGGAGACGTTTGAGCCAACGGTCCTCCTTTTCCGGCCGTGACGGTCAGAAAAGTCGAGCGATTAGTCGAGGCCTGGAGATCTCCTTGAGCCAACCGCGCCAGGTTGTAAATGCTCTTCAGATCTCTTTGCAGCAGCTTTCGCCAACTCGCCAGATCAAGCTCAGAAAAACTTCGGTCGGATCGCAGGGGCAAGAGATGAATCAGGTGTTCGATCGGCCCGTGTTGCTGTCGAATCAGGTTGAGTGCTTTCTCGACAGCCTTTGAATCGGTCAGGTCTAGAGATAGGGGATTTGCGCTGCTTTCACAGGTGTGAGTCAGGACAAACGGTTTTGCTCCGTAGCTTCGGAGGCGGGACGCGAGGTCAAGGGCAATTCCCTTTTCATCATCCGTAATAACGATAACCTGCCCGGCTAAATCTCGTTCTTTCGTTATCCTCGCCGGAGCCTCTGCCGGGATCAGATAAAAGCGAGGCACAAAAGAACCCTCCTCTCGTCCATTGCCTCGCCCGTTTTCCGTCCGTCTGAAAGGCTCAGACACGTTGGAGGAAGCCGTAGAATGCTGAGGAGGGGCAAGCACGCTTTCCAACTCCGTTACCATCTCGCCCAGGGTTCTGGCTCCGGTCAAGCGCTCCATCGACTCCTGCAGTTGAGCCTGTTCTTCAGCGCTGCAACGCTGCTGAAAGCTGTTGAGAATCTCCACTCGTTTGATCGAGTCAATCCCCAGATCAGCTTCGATCCCCAGCTTCAGGTCGAGCATCTCAACCGGATAGCCGGTCCGCTCGGCGACCAGTTCTAAAAGGCTGCTTTTCAGGTTATCGCTCACCCGGTGACTTTCTTCGGCCGGCTGGCCGGGCTGGGCTGTCGGAGGGGCTGATTGGCGGGAGCCGAGTGCCTCTTCCAACTCAGCTACCATCTCGCCCAGGGTTCTGGCTCCGGTCAGGCGCTCCATCGACTCCTGCAACTTCGCCTGTTCTTCAGCGCTGCAACGCTGCTGAAAGCTGTTGAGAATCTCCACTCGTTTGATCGAGTCAATCCCCAGATCAGCTTCAATTCCCAGCTTCAGGTCCAGCATCTCAACCGGATAGCCGGTCCGTTCGGCGACCAGTTCCAGAAGGCGGTCCGCTGTCGAAGGAACCGTCTGAGGTTGTGGGCCTGATGAATCAGGCTGGGGCTGGGATGGGATTCTGGTTTCGAATATGTATTCTGTACGGGTTTGCCGGTTCTCTCTTGTATCTTCGGAATCATCTGCCTCTAGTTCCGGCTGAGGGCATTGGCTCTCCTGGAACCCGTTGATACCCGACGCCGAACCCACAGCCTGTTCTACAGCTTCTCCTACTGCTGGAAATTCAGCTTCGCCTCTGAGATAAGCGGCCATTAAGTTCTTCTGCGTTTCCAGGAACTGACTCATCAGCTTTTGATAGCCGAGCATGACACGCTCAATGTCTCCGCGCGCGCCACCATCCGAAATGCTCTTCTCTCCGGGGCCGCTGTGAGACAGACTATTCACATCAGACACAAGCTGTTTCCTCGAATGATCCATCGTCAAACTTTCCTTCCCCTCAAGCGCTTTCACTTCCCCAGAATTCCGCTGCCCGTCTGTATCATGCACAGGCACGTGTCTTGTTGGTTGGGGCTGGAAATTCTCATCCCGGGCCTGAAGACTCACAGGCCGAACAGGTTTCGGAGGAGATGACCTAGACCAGACCTTGCCACCATTCACATACCATCCTGTCTCTCTCGGCCTTTCCGACTCAGCACGTCGAATGAGCTCATTGATGCTGCGGCATCGGTTCGCCCTTTCCTCAAAAAGAGGATCCAGCCGAGGACTTACTCCTTCAGCCAGGAGTTGCCCCAGGACATGAAGCAAATGAGAGAGGCCGGGTCGGGAGGGGAGATCTGAGGATAGAATCAGAGCATCGCGGTTCTCCAGAATCTGAGAAGCCAGTCCGGTGAGAATATTTCTGGGACCAATTTCCAGAAAGACCCGCCCGCCGCTATCAAACATGGCTTCGATTTCATCGGCAAATTGAACCGGCCTGACCAGGTGTTGCTTAAGTTGTTCTCGGATGCTACCGGGATCAGAAGGATAAGGTTTTCCTGTTGAGTTCGAAAACAATTCACAGGTCGGTTTGCTGAACGACACTTCCGCAAGAATCTTCGCAAACCGTTCTCGCGCCGGCTCCAGTAGTGGCGTATGGAAGGGGCAAGAGTCCGCTATCGGTTGAGTCCTGATGCCTTCTGCCTGGAGCCGTTTGCCTGCATTTTCAAGAGCATCGGAGGATCCGGCAATAATCGTCTGTCGCGGGGCATTGTAGTTTGCCAGCCATACATCTGGAATACCCTGCAGCAGCTTCTCAATCTTTTCGGCCGGTGCAGACACTGCCAGCATCTTCCCGGGTGTTTTCTGGGCGGCCTGCTTCATGCTTCGACCGCGCTGTTCCGACAAGAGAAGGAGGTCATCCTTCGAGATCACCCCAGCTGCGTACAGTGCCACATACTCCCCGTAGCTGTGCCCTGCAACCATGTCCGGCTTCAGGCCAAAACGCTGGAAGAGAGAGAGCAAACCCATCTCGACTGCCCCTAACGCCGGTTGGGCGATCAAGGTATCGGTCAACTCTTCGGCTTGTCGTTTTTTCTCTTCCTCACTAAACGGGGGAGGAGGATAGACATACGAGCTCAGCTTTCTGTCAAGTCGCCCGCTGAGCACCTCGTCAGCGTACTCAAGTGCCTCTCGGAGATCGGGCAAGTGAATGGCCAGATCGCGAAGCATGAAGGGGTACTGGGCCCCTTGTCCTGAAAATAGAAAAGCCAGCTTTTCCGGCTTCTGTTCCCCCGTCTTCAGATAAACCCCTTTTGGAAGCATTTTGTCGTGACGCGAGGATAGGAAGGCCAGGACAACCTCGATTTTTTCCTTCAGATCGGCGACCGAAGACGCCACGATCGCCAACCGCGCACGGTTCTGATTGCCACGGTTTCGATCAGCCAATCCCCAGACCGTAGCTGCCAGATCTCGAAGTGGAAGATCCGGGCTTTTTTCCAGTTCGCTCTTCAAAGACGAGAGAGTAGCGACCAGAGCAGACTCAGATGAACTTTGCCAGGTAAACAACTCTTCCGGCCAATCGCGAAACAGATGTCGGTAGCGGTCGTCGCGAAGATCGCCCTGGTACTCCTCAACCACGGCATGGAAGTTCGTTCCTCCGAAACCAAATGAACTAACCCCGGCGCGCCGGGGAACACCTTTCTTCAACGGAAACCACGGAAGGGGTTCGGTGTTGACAAAGAAGGGGCTGGACTGGGTGCGCAGCTTCGAATTGGGACGACTGACATGAAGAGTGGGTGGAAGAACCCGATAGTAAAGTGCAAGAGCCACTTTCATCAGGCCGGCCGCTCCTGCAGCACACTTCGTGTGTCCGATCATCGACTTGACGCTGCCGAGAGCAGTGTTCTGAGGAGAAGCGCCCGCACTAGTGAAGAGCTCAGTGAGAGCAGTTACCTCCGCAGCATCTCCTGCAACCGTTCCGGTACCGTGCGCTTCGACCAATCCCACCGTGGAGGGAGAAATCCCGGCACGCGCGTAGGCCCGCCGGAGAGCACGGATCTGACCTTCCGGTCGCGGTGCGGTAAGGCTTCGATCGCGGCCGTCACTCGAGCCTGCCACTGATTTCAGCACTGCATAGATGCGATCCCCATCCTTCTCGGCATCTCTGAGCCTTTTCAGGACAAGTACCACGAGTCCTTCGCTGATGGCAATCCCGTCAGCGCCGTCGTCGAACGTCCGACAACGTCCCTGGGCCGAAAGTGCCCTTGTTTTACTAAAACAGAGATAGCCAAATGGACTTTGAACCGTGTCCACACCTCCGGCGATCGCCAGGTCGCTATGGCCGTCCTGCAGTTCTCGAGCTGCCAGGTAAATAGCCGCCAGGGAAGATGCGCAGGCCGCATCCACGGTGAAATTCAAGCCTCCCATATCAAATCGATTGGCCACCCTACCGGCGGCAACATTCAGGAGAATTCCGGCAAATGAGTCTTCTGTCCACTCAGGGAGTTGCTGGAGCAGTTCTTCAGGAACATTTCCGAGGAACATCGGGAGGTTAGAACGAAAACCATATTGCATTCCCAGGTCCCCGAGACCTCCTCCCGCACCCAGAATGACGGAGGTGTTTTCGCGGTTAAAGCGACCGTCCGAGTAACCGGCGTCCTCAAGGGCTTGCCTGACTACTTCCAGGCTCAACAACTGAAGTGGATCGATAGACGTGAGAGCGCTGGGCGGAATGCCGTAGCGAAAAGGATCAAAAGGAATGTCGTCGAGAAAACCGCCCCATTTCGAGTAGATCTTGTCTCGCGCTCGCGCGTCGTCATCAAAATACCGGTCGGAGTCGAACCTGTTGGACGGAATCTCTCGAATCGCATCCACTTTTTCAATGATATTTCGCCAGAAAGTTGCCCGATCCTGAGCACCGGCCAACAAACAGCCCATACCGACGATAGCGACGTCGCAAGGATTGGGCTTAATCTCTTCGACCTGAATCGGCTCAGCAAAAGGCAGCTTCAGTGTTTCAAGAACCCTCGCACTCCCGGCTGAAATTTCACTGTGCAGCTCGGCCATACTGGATACTCCGTG
>DATGOF010000316.1:0-3385 GCA_035306285.1 Acidobacteriota bacterium
CGCTTCCCAAACCTGTCACGGCATAGCGGTAGTCAGGGCCCAGAATACGACGCAGTCCACTGATTTCCTTCTTCAAGGCGCAGGCAACAAGGATGGAAAGGTTCATCGTCACAGTTCAATCATCTGCTTGTCATTTCAGACAGAAATCGCGGCGAACTCATGGAGCCAAAAACCGTCTCATTCGGTAGCCTCTTACCCTGCCATGAATTCCGTCTTTCCAGTTCTCGTTCGATCGCGAGCAAAATTTCGGCTCTGGTCTGGTTCCATCGCGGTGCAAGGAGGTGATCGTCAGGTGCCCATCCGAAGAGCCGCTGGATGACAATTTGTGAGTCCAGGAGTTCGAGAAAATCAACGACCAGTTGGATCCATTCCGGAAACGAAAATGTGGGAAAGGGCGCTCGTTGATAATCGAGGGCCATGCGAGTACCGCGGACCACGTGGAGGTGATGAATCTTCAAAAATTGGATTCCCAGCGAATTGATGAAAGGAGCATACGCCATCATCATTTCACGGCTTTCGCCGGGAAGCCCCAGAATAATGTGTGAGCAGACGGGAATGCCTCGGTTGCGAGTTCGTTTTACAGCATCCAGGTAGCAAGCCACTGTATGACCTCGATTCAGTCGCTCCAGGGTTTCGTCGTAGATTGATTCGAGTCCGTACTCCATGCAGATATATCGGTCTCCGGCAACCTCCTGGATCATGTCCAGTTTCTCATCTTCAATGCAATCGGGTCGGGTGCCAATCGACATTCCAACGATTCGCCTATCGGAATTTAGCGCTGTCGAATAAAGAGCACGCAGCCGATCGACCGGAGCATAGGTGTTAGAGAAGTTCTGCCAGTAAACGATGAAGCGCTCGGCTTTGAAGCGACGATGGAGATATTCGATTCCGTTTCCAATCTGTTCCGAAATTGAAAGCTCAACTCCCGCGCCTTCGGGGCGAAAGCTGTCATTATTGCAGTATGTGCAACCCCCCCAGGCGACACTGCCATCGCGGTTCGGACAAGTGAATCCACCGTCGACCGAGAGTTTGTAGACTCGGCAGCCGAAATGGTGACGCAGCCAAGGGCCGTAGGCGTTGTACCGTTGCTTCAAGATACCTTTCACTATACGCGAGGAAGCAGGTCGGTCAAACGGTGTACGATGAATGCCCTTTTTGGGCGTGTGAGAAATGCTGCTGTTTCTCTTGATATCAATGGGCTTCGACTTCGTCGACGGGCGGTGATTCCCTGGAGATTCTTCCTCGCAAGTTGCCGAGCCATTCCCAGTAAATCTTCTCATTCAAATCGACCACGGTTATTGCAAGTGAGCCCTCTTGATCGGCTTTGGCAAGCACTTCGCCTCGCTGGTTCCATATGGCAGTTGTTGAATCGTAGCTCGAACTGACCAGAAAAATCTGGTTCTCAATGGCCCGAGCCGGATAAAGAGGTTCCGTACCGCCCCAGATCGGCAAAAGGATAATTTCTACACCTTTCTCAGCGAGGCGACGAGCACCTTCTGGAAACTGGATGTCCCAACAGATCAGAATACCAATTCGTCCAAACTCGGTGTCGAAGACCGGAAACTCACTGCCGGGAGTTATTCCGCCCTCAATCTCTTCCCGCGGTAGGCTCACCTTCCGGTACTTGCCCACGAGCTCTCCGTCTTTCCCGATTAGAACAGCCGTATTGTAGGCCGTGTCACCTACCTTCTCGATAATCCCCGCTATCAGGTACATCTGATGCTTTCGGGCAAGATTTCCGAGAAACCGTGTTGTGGGCCCGGGGACGGGCTCCGCGACTTCCAGGTAAGTCTTTCCAGTGCCCACAAGGGTCATTCCTTCCGGTAGGCAAAGAATATCAACGCCGGCACGCCCGGCCTCTTCTATATACTTGCCATAGGCTTTGCGGTTTTCCTCGGGTCCTGAGCTCTTGGTGTGGCGGTAGTTGACAGTGCCCAGCTTGACCATCCGGGGAGCCAGCTTGTCAACACTTGCAAGTGATACATCCTTCCACTCGACCTTTCCGTCTGCATCCCAGCGAAAAACAAGCTCAACCTCCGCTGTGGCACTCCCGGCAGGGGCTTGGACTATATCCTCCAGCAGCTTCCAATCAGAACGATCGGCAAATTTGAGTTCCGGATATTCCGGATGCTCGACGCGTTTGCCTTCACGATCTTTCCACTCCACCCTCGCTAGGATCGATCGACGAGGAAGGTCGACGTTTGAGCTTCGATATCGGGCGGAGAAGTGGTAATAGCGTTCAGCCTCAACGGGAAAGGACTTAACCCAGGCCCCATTGCAGCGGAAATCACCACAACTCGCTATCTCAAGGATTCCCTGTACCGGGTCCTTTTTGAAGACCTGCTTAAGAGCCGGTCGCTGGAAGTATTCTGTCCAGCCGTCAAGTTGCCGGCTGTCGTTTCCGGCCGGCATTGCGTTTAGTTGAAATAAAGCCAACAAGACAGGATAAACGATAGCAAGTGACAGCCTCGTCATCTGATTGCTCCTGGTAGGAAGTAAGGTTGCGCTCTGCAACAATCATAACCGGTGAAGCCGGGAGCTTACCAGATTTTAGTGTTTAGCGAAGCCCTGGAGGCTGCCGACGGAAGATCTCATAAACAGCACCGTGACTCAGGGAGACGACGAAGAGATTGCGGTTCGGCCCTGTTTGAATGTCGGTGACGATTCCAAAATCTCGCCCGAAAAGAAGGCTCTCGCTTTCAGTGATGTCGAATTTGTGCAGGTTATCAGCGACTCTGTCCTCCAGCCGCGGGTCATCCACTGCGATTTTTCGACGATTACCGGTTAAGTTGAAGTGAAAGAGATACCCTTCTTCGAGAAAAGTGCGAGAGGCTCCCACGAAAAGATCTCCAGCGTACTGAGGTCCCAGCGCCCGACTGGCAAGAAACCCAATAGCAGCCGGAGCAACCGCGAACTTCCAGGAGAACTCAGGATCACTATAGCTGGAATTCGGTAAGACAAAGAGCCTCGATAACACCTCGGCAGGGGTTTCTGCTATATTCTCCGGCGAATACCTTTCTTGCTGTAAACCAAAGTAAGTTCGACCAGTCACGGGATCGATCGTCACGTCATCCGTCTCAATGGCCCGAAACTCGGCAATCCTTGAGAGCGGGCCAATGATCTGAATCCAACCAGAGTTGTGCCCGGGTCTTATCATGTCAATCTCATCGAATGAATCATCTCCGTTAATCTGGGCCCAGAGGTTGCCCGAAAGTGGATCGAAAGCCATCCCAAAACTATTGCGAAGGCCGAAGGCAAAGGTCTTCTGAAGATTTGCCCCGACTTCTCCTCCGATACTCTCACCAAACTCAAAGAAAGGATTATCCTCTGGGACCGAACCATCGTCATTGAGTCGCAACACTACGCCCGTCAAGTGGGCATCATC
>DATGOF010000317.1:0-2412 GCA_035306285.1 Acidobacteriota bacterium
GATGGGTATAGGAAAGGCCATTCTTCATCCGGAAACGGCGATTGAATGCCACTTTGTCTTCATGGCCCAATCCGACTCCACAACGAGCCTCTCTTCTCGACGAGTAGGCTGCACAAACGCCATCGACGATTTGCCGGCGCACCAGATCCAGGTACTTCGGATCAGCGCAGGAAGACTTCTCGTAAGCCAATTTTTGAACCAGCTCAGATGCATGATCATACTCGCCTGGCTGGACCATACCGACCGGACCTGAGGAATGAGAATGAGAAGCTCCGACTAGAATGGCATTCGGATCAATGCCACACCTGTCGTAGATTTCCTGGCGGGCCTCGAGTACTAGATGACGGGGAATTATCAGCGAATCCGTACCCACCAGCGCTACCGTTTGCCTTCCATTCTCAAAGACAGCGATTCGCACTTTGCAAGGGTCGTGGAACCGGTCGAGAAAGACTTTTCCATAACCACCCGGTTTTTCCATTCCAATTTCAGGTGTGATGTCTCGCTCGGCAAATCCGGCACGGAAGGATTCCCCCGCTTGCGCGTAGATGGTTCTGACAACCGAAGGCGAACCGATGGTCAGCGCAGCCCCCCCGAGTCCGGTTCTCTTGAAAAAGTCTCTCCGATTCATGCTTCTCCCCTTAATCGCTTCCAAATTTAGATTGAAATACTCGATTCCATCGAGTTTGCTAATTTTATCAACCCTCCGCTAAGCGACAAGTTCTTTTTGAGTTTTTGGGGCTTCGGCATAAAGACTAGTATGCTGTTGCAGTGGTCCCTTTATTCTGAAAAGTCTTACCCCCAGGGGGCAGTTGGTAGAGTTCACTATCGAGAGGCACGATGTATCCTGAACTGAGACGCGATGTGAGAATGTTGACCACTCTCCTGGGTCAGGTCATCCAGGAACAGGCTGGCCAGCATATCTTTGAAATCATTGAACGCTTTCGGAAGACGAGCAAGCAACTTCGTGAAGACCCCACTCGCAAGGGAATCGGCCTCAAGGATGAGATCGTCGAAGCGTTGACGCCGAGAGACGCCGCCTTGGTGGCAAGAGCGTTCACCATTTATTTTCAACTGGTGAATCTGGCCGAGGAAAAGCAGCGGCAGCGTAGACTGGAAGCTCATGCCTCGGCCGATGTCCCGTATCGTGGATCCCTCGCCTTCGGAATTCAGCAGCTCCGCAACCGAGAAGGATTGAGCGACAAGGAACTCCAAGACCTCTTTGAAGAACTGGCTATCGAACCGGTTCTGACAGCCCATCCCACCGAAGCTCAGCGAAGAACGGTCTCCTACCACCTGCAGCGAATCGCCGATCTCCACCGGCAATGGGAATTTGAATCGAACAACAAGCTTCGACAGGAAGAGCTTAAGGAACAAATTCTTTCGGTATTGGAAGCGCTGTGGCTGACGGAGCAGACCAGATCGCTTCGACCTACCGTCGAAGAAGAGACCGAGCGGACGCTTTTCTTTTTTAGAAAGTCGATCTTACCCGTCATTCCTCTCTTCCATCGCAAGCTGGAAGAAGTCGCTGGCATCAGTTTTCCCGCTCCCCCGGTAGTCACATTCGGATCATGGGTAGGCGGGGACCGTGACGGAAATCCAGCTGTGACTCCACAGGTTACCGTCCGCACGGCCGAAGCTCACTGCCAGCTTATTTTGCAATACTACGACGAAGCCCTCGCTCAACTCAGCCGCGAGCTCAGCCATTCGGAACAGCTCACCGAGGTCTCCGAGCATATTCAGCGCGAACTCGCAGACCAGGCAATGTACGGGGTTTTTTTGGAGGAAGCCGAGGAAAGAATTGAGCCGCACGAGATTTACCGCCGCTACCTTCATCTCTTGAGAACCCGGCTTGAAAAAACTAGAAGGCATCAACGTGATGGCTTTCGAGACGCACGTGAATTTCTCGGGTTTCTTCTCTATTTGTATGAGAGCCTGGTAGACGCGGGCGCCCACCGAACCGCTTCAGGACGCTTAAAGGATCTGATTTCCCAGGTGCGTACTTTTGGCTTTCACCTGGCCACACTCGATTTGCGTGACCACTCACGGAAGCTCAAGGCAGCCGTTCGCCAGCTTGGAATTGTGGACCGCGAAGAGGGACAGAAAGCCATCGATCGACTAAAAGCGCAAATGGGACAGCCTCCTCCACATGGCACTATGAAAGCAGAAGCCTCGGATGTTCTGAACCAGTTTCGAGCAATGCGCAGAGTTCAGGAGCTCCATGGAGAGAAGGCCAGCAACCGCTACATCCTGAGTATGACCCACCAGCCGGTCGATCTCTGGAAGGCAATTTGCCTTGCCTCATCAGCCAAACTCATCATCCGAGAAGGAAACCGCTGGGTCAGCAGGGTTGATTTCGTGCCCCTTTTTGAGACGATTGACGACCTTCGCAACTGCAGTCATCTTCTGGAGGCA
>DATGOF010000318.1:0-3027 GCA_035306285.1 Acidobacteriota bacterium
CTTTACGATGGCGAAGATTATCGAGAGGATGAACCGCCCGACCCTCGTGTTAAGTCACAACAAGACCCTGGCTGCCCAGCTTTATCAGGAGTTCAAGAATTTCTTTCCGCACAACGCCGTCGAATACTTCGTCAGCTACTACGACTACTATCAACCGGAAGCCTACATTGCGTCGACCGACACCTATATCGAGAAAGAAGCCCTGATCAACGATGAAATCGACCGCATGCGCCACTCGGCGACCCGATCTCTTTTCGAGCGACGAGATTGCATTATCGTATGCAGCGTGAGCTGTATCTATGGCTTAGGTTCACCGGAAGCCTATTACGGCATGCTGTTGATGCTCCACCGCGGACAGCAGATTAGCCGGAATGACCTGTTGAGAAGACTTGTCGAGCTACTGTACGAACGCAACGATTTCGATCTTGTTCGCGGAAACTTCAGAGTCCGGGGAGATGTAATCGAGCTTGTTCCTTCTTATGACGATTTCGGGATCAGGATCGAGCTTTTCGGCGATGAGATCGATTCCATTTACCAGTTTGATCCACTGACCGGCGAGATTCTCCAGGAACATGATCGGATTCCTATTTACCCGAGGACGCACTACGTCATTCCCAAGGAGCGCTGGTCACTGGCCATTGAAAGTATCAAGGCTGAACTGGAGGTGTTTCGAACCCGACTCGAACAAGAGGATCGGCTCGTGGAAGCCCAGCGGATCCATCAAAGAACCATGTTCGACTTGGAGATGATTAAGTCGATGGGTTATTGCCGCGGTATCGAGAACTATTCTCGCCACCTTACAGGCCGGGAACCCGGGGAACCACCTCCAACCTTGATGGACTATCTTCCGCCCGATGCTCTGCTTTTCGTTGACGAAAGTCACGTCACGATACCGCAGGTCAGAGGAATGTACGAAGGCGATCGATCTCGAAAGCTCAACCTTGTTCGCTATGGCTTTCGACTTCCATCCGCTCTTGACAATCGACCGCTGAATTTCGAGGAGTTCGAAAAGCGAATTCCCCAAACCATTTTTGTCTCGGCTACACCCGGATCCTATGAATTGGGCTGCTACGGAAGAGACGTTGTCGAACAAATCGTGCGGCCGACAGGACTGATGGATCCAGAGATCGAAGTGCGACCGGTCCGCAATCAGATTGATGACTTGCTGGAGGAGGTTCGAGCTCGTGCGGAAAGGCACGAGCGTGTTCTGGTTTCGACTCTGACGAAGAGAATGGCTGAAGAACTTGCCGAATACTACACAGAAGTCGGAGTTGCGGTCCGATATCTTCATTCCGAGATCGAGACCCTCGATCGAGTCAAGATATTGAGAGAATTGCGTCTTGGGCGGTTTGATGTACTAGTAGGGGTTAACCTCCTCAGAGAAGGACTAGACCTTCCGGAGGTCTCACTGGTGGCCATCCTGGATGCCGACAAGGAAGGATACCTTCGCAGTGATACGGCCCTTATTCAAATGGCCGGGCGAGCGGCTAGAAACCTCAACGGGAAGGTTATCCTTTATGCGGACGTGATCACGGGCTCGATGCAGCGAGCCATTGATGAAACGAATCGCCGGAGGGAAATACAGGAACGCTACAATCGAGAGCACAATATTACGCCACAGACCATCCTCAAGCCGGTTGATGCTACGCTGCTGGAAATGGCCGCACTCGATTACTACGATATACCGGTAGTCGCCGAAGATCTGGAGCGTTACTCGTCGGAGGCGGAGTTACAGCAGGAAATCAACAGTCTCGAAGAAAAGATGAAGGAAGCAGCCGAGGCTTTCGAATTTGAAAAGGCTGCCGAATACCGCGATCGCATCAAACACCTGAGAACACTAGAGCTGCAATTCGGGGGAAGTAGTGAATGAAAGTCGTTCCAGCCAGACATCTTAAAGGGGAATTTGCGATCCCGGGAGACAAATCGATCTCACATCGCTATGCAATCTTGGCTGGATTCGCCTCCGGAGTAACGCGTATCAGCCACTACTCAACGAGTCGGGACTGCCAGGCGACTTTAAACTGCCTGCGGCCGCTCGGTCTCGAGATCCAGCATTTCGACAATGAAGTGGAAATCAAAAGCGCCGGTTGGAGAGAAATTCAGAATCCCAGCAATGTCCTGAACGCGGAGAACAGCGGAACGACCATCAGGCTTCTTTCCGCCCTCCTGTCGTCCCGTCCGATCCTTTCTACGATTTCCGGGGATGAATCGTTGAATCAGCGTCCGATGGCCCGCATAATCCGCCCCCTGACGAAAATGGGGGCGCAGATTCAGGCCCGAATGCAACAGTTTCCTCCTTTGACGATTCGCGGCGCTGACTTGCGATCCATTCGGTACGAACCACCGGTTGCCAGCGCTCAAGTTAAATCGTGTGTTCTTCTGGCCGGGCTCACCGCAGAAGGTACCACTGTTGTCATCGAGAAAACACCCAGCCGGGACCACACGGAACGGGCTCTACCCCTTTTCGGTGCAGCCTTTGAGAAAGAGGGAAACGAGCTGAGGGTCACTGGCAGGAGACCTCTAAGAGGCGTTGACGTGAATGTCCCGGGCGACTTCTCGTCGGCTGTCTTCTTCATCGTGGCGGCCCTGCTGTTGCCAGAGTCTTCGATTACCCTCAAGCAGGTCGGAGTGAACCCATCCCGAACCGCCCTTCTGGAATTACTGGAGCAGGCAGGTGCTCCCTTCGAAAAGAGTAGCCAGCAGTCTGACTTCGATGAACCGCGCTGCGACCTGACAATAAGACATTCCGATCGTTTTCTCGCCGACTTCCCTTCTGAGATTCCACGCCACTACATACCTAATCTCATCGATGAGATTCCGATTCTGGCCGTTCTGGGAACTCGCCTCAAGAATGGACTCTCGGTAAGGGGAGCGTCTGAGCTGCGCAAGAAGGAATCGGATCGTATCAAGGCTATCGTGGAAAACCTCAGGGCAATTGGCATAACAGTAGACGAGGCGAAAGACGGCTTCGACATCTCCCCAGGACAAACGATCAAAGGGGGCCTGGTTCGAACGTTCGGAGATCAC
>DATGOF010000319.1:0-7084 GCA_035306285.1 Acidobacteriota bacterium
TGCAGCCCAAACCGGTGTATCGTAGAGACTGGGGTGTAAGAAGGCGACGGCCGTTCGATAGGAAACCGTGGTATCCACGGTGGTACGGTCGTTCAGCATGTAAAGCCAACCGATCGAGGCAGAGAAGTCTTTTAGAAGACGCCGTTGATCCTGTCCTGCGGCATGCTGCGATCGTAAATTGGCCACTTGAAATGAAGATCGACCCGCCATGAGGTTGGCTCTCAATTGCTGCCGATCGGACAACCGGAAATCAAAGCGGTTAAAAATCCTCTGGGAGTTTCCCCCGTTGTGAAGGTTGTCAAGTGACACCTGGTCGAGAAAGCGATTCGATTTCAGCAGGCTCGTAGAAATAAAGTATCCAAAGCGGTCGCCACCGCCGGAGATTCCCGATACACTCGATAAGGTGTCGAAGGAAGCACCGCCAAGCTCGACACTGCCCCGAAAAGGTGCCCCCGATCCCAGGCCGCTGCGAGTTGTGATACTGGCAACTCCAGAGACCTTGCTTCCGTACTCAGGTGGAATGTTCCCGGTATAGAGCTCCAGAGTCTCAATGATTGATGCGTCGAGTGCCGTCGCAAAGGAACCGGTCAGCTGATCGCTAATCGGCATACCATCGATGACATAGGTCATTTGATTGTGGGCGCCGCGTGGATGGATGGCACCGTTGGCATTCTTCGCGAAGCCCGGGAAACTAACCAGCAGCGCTTCCACTCCGCGACTCCCCACCTGAATGGGAAGCTGCTCGATCCGCTGTAAGCTCAGCTCGTTGCGTGTGCCTGTTTCACCTGTTTCCAGCAGGCGTTCGCCAGAAAAGGCTCTTACGTCGACCGTTTCCGCCAGCGCCGCAACCGTCAAACGCACTTCCAGGCGTATCGGCACATTGGACTGAACTGCAATCGTATCCTGAAACGTGGAAAAGCCCGGGTGGGCAACAACAAGTTCGTAACTTTGAATCGGCAGATTAGAGAAAAGGAAACGACCTTCCTCATTCGTCACGGCCCTTCGCTCGAAGCCTTGCATCAAATGAACCAGTAGAACTTCTGACCTGGCGACGCCCGCTCCGGTCTCGTCGACCACACGACCTTGAATGCTACCGGTCGATTGAGCCGCCGCCGCTCCCAACAGCAGGAAAAACGGAAAAAGGAGCAGGTTGATCTTCTGGACTAGAATCTGTGCCATTCTCATTTGAATTAATTTAGTCATGACTAAATAATTTTTTTATCATCGGACATTCTGTGGACGGAGTCAACGCCTACGGTCAAATATGTCAGGAAACCTGCTGCCTCCCAGGCGCCAACTGGTTATGATTAGAGGCCAGGAGGGAAACAAGCAGAGCTGATCGCCTGCTACGATGAAATTACTAGTTCTCCTGAGGACAGGAACTCGTTGATGTTTCTGTCGTATGGAAGCTGGGACGAACATTGAAGCCAGGTCGGCAGACGTGTTCAAAAGGAGGGACAGAGTGCCATACTCAAATATTCGGACAAGGAGAGTTGATATGACTGAGTCGATTCAGGTTTCACCTTTGTTGATACCGGAGCTGGACCCTGAATTCGTTCCGGCGGCCCTGTGGAACAGGGCTTATCAGCAAAAGGTCAATGAATCGGGAGAGGCGAAGCCTTTCGCTCTGGCTGTGGAAAGAAATGACGGATCTATTTCCGTCACCAGGACGAAGATACTTCCGCACCAGGGATCTCTGAAAGATCTGAATCAAATTTACACAGAACGGCTCCTTAAGTTTCTTCTCTGGCAAAAAGGCGGGCATCGAATCGTTGTAGCGGGAGAACCTTCGCTCACCGATTACCTGCGCAGTGTCTATTCTCCGACTGGAGCTAGGGCATTTGACTACGAATTCATAGGCGAGCGGATTTACGGCAAGTCACTCACTTTCGAAAATGTTCCGTTGGATGAAGTTCCTGAGACTCGCGAATCATCGCGTGAACTTGGCCGTCATCTCAATGGTTGCCGAATCGGTTTCGACCTGGGAGGAAGCGACCGGAAGTGCGCTGCTGTTATTGACGGCGAGGTGATCCACAGCGAAGAAGTGGTTTGGGATCCGTATTTTGCTACAGACCCTCAGTATCATTACGATGGAATCAACGATTCGATAAGGCGGGCTGCTGCAAAGCTACCGCGTGTCGATGCCATCGGAGGGAGTGCTGCCGGCGTCTACGTTGACAACGAAGTTCGTGTCGCTTCGATCTTTCGCGGAATACCGGATGATCTCTTTAAGACTCGTGTCAGGCGAATCTTCTTCGAGCTTCAGAAAGAATGGGGCAACGTTCCCTTCGTGGTTGTAAATGACGGCGAGGTCACAGCACTGGCAGGATCAATGGCGTTGGAAGATAATGCCGTTCTGGGAGTCGCGATGGGGACCAGCCTTGCCGCAGGCTATGTGACTCCCGAAGGAGGGATTACCAACTGGCTAAACGAATTGGCATTTGTACCGGTCGATTACCGGCCGGATGCACCTCGTGACGAGTGGTCTGGCGACATCGGCGTGGGGGCCCAGTATTTTTCTCAGCAGGCCATCGGCAGACTGCTTCCGCGTGCCGGAATCGATTATCCTCCAGATATGGGACTTCCAGAAAAGCTCGTCCTGGTCCAGGAGCTAATGGAGAAAGAGGATCCGCGGGCGCGCAAGATCTACGAAACGATCGGAACCTATTTTGGCTATAATTTAGCCCACTATGCCGATTACTACTCGCTCAAGAACGTTCTCGTGCTGGGCCGGGTCATGAGCGGAACGGGAGGAGAGATACTCCTCAAGAGGGCGCAGGAGGTCATCAACAAAGAGTTTCCGGAGCTGGCCTCAAGGGTCCGTCTGGTGACTCCCGGTGAGAAGGAAAAACGTCACGGCCAAGCAGTAGCGGCCGCTTCCCTCCCAGCCCTGGAGAACGACAGGGAACAGAAAAAGGAGAGATCAGCGTAAATAGTCACATTGACTATTGCCGAGCTGACAGAAAGGAAATTTATGAAACTGGCAAAGCCTCAAGCAGACCTGTTTATACCGGACGGAGTGGGTGAGGCTGAAGCCCTTTCCCGAACGACACATCTGTGCGTTGGTGCCCATCAAGACGATATTGAGATCATGGCGTATCACGGCATTGCGGAGTGCTATGGCCGCACAGATCGGTGGATGACTGGTGTGACCGTCACGGACGGGGCCGGAAGCTCACGAACCGGACTATACGCTTCGTTCACCGACGAGGAGATGCAACAGATTCGTGCGCAAGAACAACGCAAGGCGGCCTATGTCGGGGAGTATGCTGCCCAGTTCCAACTCGGCTATTCCAGCGCTGAAGTCAAAGATCCTGAAGACGATCGAGTAGTAAACGACCTGGCGAGAATTTTTGAGGCGACGCGGCCTGAGGTCGTTTACCTCCATAACCCCGCCGACAAGCACGACACCCATGTCGCGGTACTGCTGCGGTGTTTGACGGCCCTGCGAAGCCTGCCCATGAGTCAGCGCCCCTCCAGGGCCTACGGATGTGAAGTCTGGCGAAGTCTAGACTGGATGCCGGACGCTCACAAGCAGATCTTGCCGGTCTCGAGCTATCCGAACCTGGCGTCTGCGCTGGTTAGTCTTTTCGACTCCCAGATCTCGGGAGGAAAGCGATATGACCTGGCCACGGAGGGTCGTAGATTAGCCAACGCAACCTATTTCGATTCTCACGCAACTGACCAGGAAACTGCTCTTACCTATGCCGTTGACCTGACCCCCCTGATTCAGGACGATTCGCTCTCTTTAGCAGACTACACGCTTCGTTTCATAGACGACTTTCGTGCCGATGTGGAGGGGCGAATCAAAAAGTTTGCCGGTCAGGCCCTCTCGACATAGGTGCCTTCGCTGGTACTGACCCGAACGCGATCCCCCTCTTTGATAAATGGGGGCACCTGGATCGTCAAACCCGTTTCCAGGCGGGCTGGCTTGGGACTGTTGGAAGCAGTGGCGCCTTTAATCTCCGGCTCCGTCTGGACAACAGTCAGGTCGACAGTGGAAGGCAACTCGACACCGATCGGCTGCCCGTCGAAGAACTGAATTTGTATGGTCAAGCCCGGCGTCAGGTAGTCAACCGCGTCACCGAGTGCTTCGTCTCCCAAGGCAATCTGCTCGAACGTCTCGACATTCATGAAATGATGGAAAGTACCGTCCGAGTAGAGGTACTCCATTTCCTGCACGTCAAGAACGATGCGTTCGACGGATTCAGTGGCGCTGAATCGAACATCGATTGAGGCGCCACTCTGCAGATTCCGTAAGCGGACCTGCACGAAAGCCCTCAAGTTACCGGGAGTCCTGTGCTGGAATTCCATGACCCGGTGCGGGATTCCCTGGTAGGAAATAATCATCCCTTTACGAATACTACTGGCCTGCATATTTTCGATTCCCTTTCGAGAAGACAACGTAACTTGGAAGGCATATCTTACAGCTGCTTGGGATTGGCTGAGAAGAAAATCGGACGGGCAAAGCGGTATACAGTAATCCTTCTACTCCCTCACTGTTCTGCTTCGGTGGTCTCAAAACTTTCGAGCGCCTTCGACTCATCCTCGTACACTTCAAGTAATGGGAGAATTTGACTAATGGAGAGAACGTGGCGTACGCGGTCACCAATCCGAAGAAGCTTGATACTGGTGCCAAACCGTCGAGCCATCTTAATGCTCGCAACCAACTCTCCTATCCCGGCGCTGTCGATCCCGTCGACACCGGAAAGATTCAAGAGAACTTTCTTCCACCCTTCGGCAACCAGTTCATTTGTCACATCCCGGAGCACCTCCGCTGATGGACCGGCTTCCAGCCGACCTTCCATGTCAACAATGATTACTTCGCCTGCTTTCCGAACGTCCACTTGCATTATGACTTCTCCAGGTTTTGATTAACACGGCGGGATTATAGCATCCTGACCGACGGCCTGTTACAGATATCCATCGCCTGCCTGCGCCCGGGCAGGATTAACGATGCCCGGCCGAAACGGCTATTTTTCTTCTCTCAGATCGACGCCGAAATAAACTGCACAGAAGGCGAGCCAGGGCAGTAAACCCATGATTAAAAAGGTGTATTCCGTCCGCCCCAGATCCGCGAGTCTACCGATATAGGGACTGACCAGGCCGTATGCGAGATTGCCGATTCCTCCGAGTAGACCGGCGGTAGCCCCGACATGGGCGGGTGCAACATCCTGCACGAGCGTCAGATAAATAACGAGAAAGCTGGCTACACCGAGTCCCATCAGCATCAGAAAACCAACCGCCACATACCGATACGGTACGAAGCCGACCACCAGAGCTGACGACATGAGCAAACACGCCACAAGAAGCGCCAACTTGCGTGCCGCTACTATCGACATCCCGGAACCTACCAGCTTCTTTATGAAAACTCCGATAAGAATGTTTCCGGCCTCCAGCCCGATAAAGACCAGGACTGAGAGGGCGTTCCCAATGGCGAAACTAAACCCGCGCTGAGTTTGAAGATAGAGGGGTATCCAATCGGCGAGAAAATAGTAAATTCCATTCACCACGATGGCTGAGACCGAAAGCATCCAGAAAGACCGCGTCGAAAGGATGTCTCGCACCACTCCTGTCAAAGAGCTTATCGGCTGACCGGTTCCAACCAGCTGAGCTCGAAAGGGGCGGCTGAAGATCAGCCATCCGACCACCCAGAGGGCTCCAAGGGAACCAATCAGAATAAAGGCCCACCTCCACCCGTAATAGACCGCGATAAAGGTAACGATGAAGGGAGCGATCATCGCTCCTGCTGCGGCGCCGCTGTTGAAGATACCATTGGCCAGCGCTCGATCCCTGGCAGGCAGCAGACGTCGAGTGATGTTCAGAGCGGCCGGCCAATTGAAGGCCTCCCCAATTCCCAGCATGAACCGAAACCCGGAAAGCATTCCGGCACTTCTGGAAAATCCGGTTAGTACGCCCGCCATCGACCAGAGACCCACCGCAACCGGATAGATGGTTCGGGCTCCCCAGAAATCGACCATCCATCCCCCAGCAATCTGAAAAATTGCATACGCATACCGGAAGGCAGCGATCACACCGCCAAGTTCTTCCTGGGTAAGGTTAAACTCATCGATGATCAGTTCAGCCGTGAGAGCCAGCACCTGCCGATCGAGGTAGTTGAGAACGGTGGCGAGGAAGAGAAAGCCGCATAACCACCAGACTCGAGCGGGCGTTTTGACCGGGAACTCGGGATGTACAGCCATGGTAATTTACTGGACGGCCAGGTTGGGCAATTCATGGTTAATGACACGCTGGAGATGTTCGATTTTCTTCCTGATGGATCCTGGAGAGTAGATGCCACCCCGGGCCACACCGGTATTATTGGAGCTTCCACTGTTGGCATAGCCGACTCTCGAATCCCTCTCAACAACGGGCAAAGCCGATTCGGCGTTAGCCAGCTCAAGTCGGGCTACTCGCATCATCTCCGCAAGGAGTTCCTTTTTCTTGCCCGGATCTTGCTCGGCAAAAAACTGGTCTCGCGCCTGGTAAAAGCGCCCTATATGGATTGTGCTTTGGATACAAGCCAGTAACGCTCTAGCTACTCCCTCCATCCGCTCTGCTGCTTCCTTCCCCTGTGGGGACGATCGTTCTAAGACCTGTTGCCATTCCTTGATCCCCTTTTGCCAGCCAGCGGCGAGCTTTTCAAGCTGTGTCAGAGCCAACTCGGCTCCCCACGGTTCGGTCCATGAAAGGTCGTTCTTGAACTGGCGGCCGTAATGGTGAAAAGGCTGATAAGACGGATCGACAAAGAGGGGATGTGCCGGTCCCTTCTGTATCGGTCCCATTGCCATCCGTGAAGAGAAGGGGTACTGGGCAATCGCCTCGCTCCAGCTGTTCCATGCCTGGAGGGCGGCATCCGCTGTTTGCGGTCCAAACTCGCGGCGGGCCAGGCGGCGCAAAATCTCCGGTCCGGCTGGTGCAGGTTCCCAGCTCTGCCACTTGAAGAGCTCGGCCGCGATCGTAGGCATAAATCCATAGTGCATCCAGTTGGCAAAAACGGCAGAAACTGCCTCAAATTCCGCAATTCGTTGGAATCGCTCGACCCATCTCGAAAACACGGGAATATAAGGAGTTTGAATAAATT
>DATGOF010000320.1:0-3258 GCA_035306285.1 Acidobacteriota bacterium
GCTGCCACCGTCACTAGTCGGGCGGTCGAGTGGCTGAAGGACTGGCATTCAAGAACAGGCAAGGGTGGACATTTTCTCCTGTGGGCTCATTACTACGATCCCCACCGACCCTTCGATGCGCCGGAGCCTTTCAAGTCCCGGTATCCCGATGATGGTTATGCTGCAGAGGTAGCCTATACCGATGCAAAAGTGGGTCGATTGCTGGAGGAGTTGGAACGACTTGACCTCACAGATGAAACGCTGGTCGTGGTCATTGCCGATCATGGTGAAAGTCTAGGGGACCACGGCGAATATACCCATGGTGTCTTCCTCTACGATGCTACGATGCGGGTACCATTCATCGTCGCAGGTCCCGAGATTGCGTCAGGCGTAGTCATCGATCAGCAGGTGCGCTCGATCGATGTTTTGCCAACGGTAGCTGAATACCTGGGCCTCTCTCCCGGCGAGAAGGTACAAGGTACAAGCCTGTTGCCGGCACTCTCTGAAGGGCGTGGAGTCCGGACTACCTATGCCTACCTGGAAACGCTGTATCCCAAGACGCACCTGGGTTGGGCCGAGCTCAGAGGCGTTCGGACTGATGAATGGAAACTGATCGTCGCACCTCGTCCTGAGCTTTACCGAATCGACCAGGACCCAGAGGAAACAACCAACGTCATTGATCGGTTTCCGGTAGAGGCCGACCGCCTGCAGAAGCAGATATGGGAAGTTGCTGGGCCCCCCGAGAGTCTCGGGGAGCTCAAGTATCAACCGCTCGATCAGCAGACACAGGAAGAACTGGCTTCTCTTGGCTACGTCAGTGCCGGTGTTCGCCGCGATCTGAGGATCGACATGAGCGGTCCCGATCCGAAGGACCGGATTCATGAGCTTCAGGTCCTGGAGGATGCCGGAGAACTGATGAATGTCGGACGTTATACTGACGCAATACCTTTGCTCGCGAAACTGGTGCGAGAAGATTCAACCAACCCGCTGGTTTTCCAACACTTGGCAGTCTGCCACACGCGGCTGGGAGAGTACAAGCGGGCTTTGCAGGTTTACGAGACAGCGGTAGACCGTGGTGCGGATACCGATGAGACTCATGCGGAGATGGGCGAGCTCTATATCCGTTTCGGTAATCTGCGCCAGGCGATTGAAGCCATGGAAGAGTCTGCTCGACGCAATCCAACCAACCTGCAGAATCTGATTAACCTGGCTACGGCTTACCTTCAAATGGAGGAATTTTCTGAAGCTCGACGAGCGATCCGGGCCATTCAGGCGCAGGATGAAGATAACGCCCAGGCGTTTAATTTGCTCGGAATTCTCGAAGTACAGCGCGGAAACGACCTCGTTGCTCGAGGATACTTTGAGAAGGCCGTTCAGTTCGAACCAGAAATGGCGGAGCCCTATATGAATCTGGGGATCATTGCTCAGGAAGCGGGGCAGAGAGAGCAGGCAATCTCTTACTTCAAGCGCTTTCTGGAGCGAGCCGGTTCGGATAATCCGGAGTTGCTGGCCCGGGTCCGAGCAGTAATCGCCGAACTGGAATCTGGGTCTTAAAATTCTAACCACAGAGGCACAGAAGACACAGAGATAAGGCGATTCTCTATCGTTATTGTTCCTTATTATTGGGCTCTCGCTTTCGGGCTGCCGAATTGTAATCTTGGCATGAGACAAACCCAACGATTTGAAACGGACTTCTAAGAAACTCAAAACAAGCCCAAATAATCCAATCCTCTGTGTCCTCTGCGCCTCTGTGGTTTAATTCCCGCCTCTGTGATTTAGGCCCCGCCATCTGTGGTTAAAGCTCGGTCTGGCAGGCACGGAAATAAATTTCCAACACCTGCCGAATCTTGTGTCTTACCAGCGCCTTCGGATCGTTCGAAAGCTGGCCGGCCCGAATGGCCCGGTATTGATCGGGAAGGAACTGGCTGACGAGCGTCAGGGGCGGAGGGGCCGATTCTAGATTGAACCAGAGCCTTTCCAGTGCATTCTGTACCTCCTCGTCGGGCCAGTAATAGCGGCAGCGGTCACTGTAAGAGTACTTGCGGGCAAGCGCCTTCTCCCATTCCGTCCCCCCGTAATGCTTTTCCCAGTGCCCCGGATTGTCAATCATCGCCCTTTCGAGTGTTTCAGTCAGCCTCGATGCAGTGAGGTCCCTGCGGCCGGTCAGCATTTCCTCCTCCATCTTTTCCAGAGCGAAGACTGCTTCTCTAAACGCGAAGGTCAACCACGGTCCGACTTTCAGGATGGCGAATCCGTCTCTTACCAGTGAGGCAAGGCGATCGGGAGGCTGATAGTCGGTGGAGTGGGCTTCATACACGAGTCCCGGAAACTCGTTCAATAGGGCGGAAAGTGATCTCGCCTTTTCCGGCTGGTAGTCCACCACCGAGGCATGTCCGAACTCCACACCCGGCTGGACGACGACGGCAATGACGCGCTCCCATGCTTGATGTAAGTCGGCGCGCAGGAACTCTTTTCGTGTCACCTCGATGGTTTGCCGGGCTGCTTCGGCCGACGTCACCTCGAGTTCCTCAAGCGCCTCCTGTGCGCCGCCCGGGACGGGGACTTCGGTGCCGATTACATAAAGAGGGGGGCGTGTGGAATCCGGCAGTCTCTTGAAAGCGTCTTCGGCCACCCGGCAGAGTTGAGCGGCTCTACCTGCGACCACCTCATCTTCAAGAGGCAGCTGACGATCACCTGGGTCGTCGGCGCATCGCATACTGGTGTCGAGATGGATCTTCTGAAATCCCGCTTCAACATAGGCGCGAATTTGGTCTTGGGCTTTTGCCATCGCCTCCTCAGCAGGTTCATTCTGCCAGCGGTTGGGTCCCAGGTGGTCTCCACCTAGAATTAGCAAATCGCGGTTGAGGTTGCGCTCTCGAGCCAGCTTGTCGACGTGAAGCCGGAAGTCGAGCGGCGTCATTCCGGTGTAGCCGCCAAACTGGTCAACTTGATTGGACGTGGCCTCAATGAGAAGAGGGCTTTCTTCGTCGCGAGCCAGGTCCATGGCAGCCTCCAGGACTGAAGGATGGGCCGAGCAGACGGAGTAAATTCCTTGCCGTGTTTTGAGGGATGAGGAGAGGAGACGAAAACGCGGCTCTGTCTTGTTCAAATCAAGAGTTCCTTTCTAAGTCTACAGTCCAATGTAAGTCCATCGTCCCAGGCTCGAACGCTGTAATCTGGTCGGAGCGCAGTCACTGCTGGAATCGAGCGAAGGACGGAAAGGAGGTCTTCAGCAAGCGAGCTAGCGAGTACAATCACAAGATTCCGCCTGAGCACTCC
>DATGOF010000321.1:0-2141 GCA_035306285.1 Acidobacteriota bacterium
CCAGTAGTCGATCACTCGGGGTCACTGATGGGCATTGTGACCCTACAGGACATCCGCAAACTCAAGGCAACGGGTGGCGACGAGTCCAGTGTCACGGTGGCTGATATCATGTCACGGGATATCGGCCAGATTGGCGAGCACGAGAGCGCTCTGGAGGCTTTCCAGCGCATCAGTCATACCCCCTCAGGACGCCTGCTGGTCACTGACCCGAGAGGCAGTCTACGCGGCATCATCAGCAAAACGGACCTGATCCGTGCCGTCCAGGTTCGAATGGTAGGAATGGACCTGGATGAGATGGCGGATTTTGATCCCGTCCGGCAATAAGTTAAGATAAGGGCGAAACGGCGTTCTCTCAAGCGAAAGCTCGACAGTCGCCGTAACTGCCGAATGATCGGCTTCAAAAAGGGGAACCTGTACAGGTTTTCGACAAAGTTGATAATCCCAAGTCTTGTGACATTTCCAGATGAAGGTTCTCAATCCCGGCGTCAAAGTCGATGCCTTTTTTCATCGTTTGACTCAAGCAGAACGATCTGTCCTTTTTCTGGACTACGACGGTACCCTCGCTCCCTTTAAAAGCGATCCAGCCCAAGCCTTTCCATATGAGGGAATACCGGAACTTATCTGTGAGCTGTCTTCAAAACCCTGTATCCGCCTGGTCATTGTTACGGGGCGGTTGATAGAAGACGTCATTTCTCTGCTGAGCATTCAGCAGGTGCCAGAAATCTGGGGAAGTCACGGGAGAGAGCAGCTGTATCCGGGAGGCCGGTTACGGAAGATTAAGCTCTCCCCAGCGGAGAAGCTGGGACTCGAAAGGGCCAGTCAGTGGGCTGTAAATCGAGGGATAGAGGACTGGTTAGAGGCGAAAACGGGTTGTCTTGCTTTGCACTTTAGAGGGAAGCCCGAAAGCCGGGTCGCCTCCGTCGAATCAGCGGCACGTCTTGATTGGGAAAAGCTGGCTGCTGAGACCGGGCTTGAGTTACACGAGTTCGATGGCGGGCTGGAACTCCGGACTGCCGGCAGGAACAAAGGAATTGCAGTTAGCACAGTCCTCGACGAAATGGCGCCGGACGTGCCTGCAGCTTACCTGGGCGATGATCTGACAGACGAAGATGCATTTGCGGCTCTGGCAGGACGAGGTCTTTCGGTCTTGGTTCGCGAAGAGCTTCGTAAGACTCGGGCAGACCTCTGGATAAAGCCCCCACAAGACCTTATCGAGTTCTTGGAAACATGGAAGCAATCAACATGTCACTCACTGAAATCCTGAATGGAACCTTCTACGGAAACAGCTACTACAGCTGGCTTGTAGCCCTGGCTGTAACGATCTTTCTGGCTTTCTTTCTGCGTCTGATACGAAACAGAGTCATAAATCGTTTGAGGCGGTTGTCTCAGCGTACAGAGAATCTCGTGGACGATTCCATTGTCGATGTCCTCAGCAGAACTCGATTCCTTCCAATTCTGGTGGTGTCGATTTATTTCGGCTCCGAGTTTCTTCAACTTGGCAGGATTGAGGAATGGATCGGGCGCCTGACTGTCATTGCTGTGCTGTTTCAGATTGCCTTCTGGGGAGATGCTCTGCTCTCGGTACTGATCGAACGATATACGCGGATAGCAGTAGAGGAAGAGTCTTCACGCGTCGCTTCCCGGACGGCCCTGAACTTCCTGAGCAGGTTGCTTCTCTGGTCTCTGGTCCTGTTGGTTGCCCTGGATAACGTGGGGATCAATGTCACGGCTCTAATCGCCAGTCTCGGCGTGGGAGGAATTGCGGTCGCGCTGGCAGCCCAAAATATTCTCGGCGATCTATTCAGCTCTCTTTCCATCATGTTCGACAAACCCTTTGTAGTCGGAGACTTCATCATCGTAGGTGAGGAACTGGGGACAGTCGAAAAGATTGGATTGAAAACGACTCGGGTGCGAAGCCTGCATGGCGAACAGCTGATCTTTTCTAATACGGACCTGCTCAACAGTCGTATCCGCAACTTCAAGCGGATGTATCAGCGCCGAATTGTTTTTAGCATCGGCATTACCTATGAGACGCCGTATGAGAAACTAAAAGAAGTAGCCAGCATGCTACGAGAGATCGTTCAGGCTCACGACCTTGTCCGTTTTGATCGTGCCCATTTCAAAGGGTTTGGAGATTCCTC
>DATGOF010000322.1:0-4091 GCA_035306285.1 Acidobacteriota bacterium
GACGAGGACCATTGCGGCTTTTGCTCTTTCGAGGGCTGCACCAGCGGCTAGAATGGGTTGGCCCTGGTGGGGGCCTTTATCTCCGGTCGTAGACAGACCCGTCTGTTGGTCCATTTCACTCCTTCTCCTGTCTGGTTGGAGGCGACCTCCCGTGCCTTCGAAGACACCGGCATGGCTTCCGCACCGGGAGTTTTGCATCATCAGGATTAAAGTCTCCACGCCCTGGCCTGCTGAAATTGGGTCGAAATCCTCTGTCAATGGCTCAATTCTCGAAGGCGTAGCTCTGGAAGTCGTGCTTCAATGTAGGCCCGCCGGGGCTCGAGCCATTCCGGCAGTCTAAGAGACATTCCCAGTTCTTCGGGTGATTCATCGACGGTGAAGCCCGGACCATCGGTCGCAATCTCAAACAGGATACCCCCAGGCTCCCTGAAGTAGATCGACTTGAAGTATTTGCGGTCGAGAACTGGAGTAACGTCGAGTCCAGATTCGGCCAGAACGCGTCTCCACTGCTGCTGCTCGCTGTCCGACGCCGCCCGCCAGGCGATGTGATGCACACCTCCCACTCCGATTCGTCCTGTACTTCCCTCGGGTTGACAGCTCAAATCGATCATCGTAGCTGCATCACCGTCACCGGCCTGGAAGCGGAACCTTGAACCTTCATGACCGACCTCTCGCAAGCCCATCTTCTCTGTCAGCAGGGAGGCAGTATGCTGGTAACCGTTTAGACAAAACGTAGCGCCGGAGAAGCCTTGGATAGCATATTCTTCGGGCAACTTCTCTTCTCCCCAGGAAGCCCTTGGCACATTGCCATCGCGGGCGACAAGCTCCAGCGGCAATCCGTCAGGATCAGAGAAGGAGATAAACTTCTCGTCGAAGCGTTCGTGAGGTCCTATAAACGGGACGCCTGCGTCTGCAAATCGGTCGATCCAGAAGTCAAGGGCCGCTTTGGGAATCCGGAAAGGAGTTGCAGTCATTAGCCCAGTTCCCTGCCGTGCTCGTGCCGTCACGGTCGGTGGCAAAATCCAGGCGAAGAAAGTCATGAGTGTTCCTGGATTACCGAGGCCATCCCCGTAATACAGGTGATAGCTGGTAGGATCGTCGAAGTTTACTGTCTTCTTTACGAGCCTCAAACCGAGCAGGCCCGTGTAAAAGTCGAGATTGCGCTGCGGGTCACTGCAGATCGCGGAAATATGATGGATGCCCATTATACGGTGGTTCGTCGTTTCTTGCATTTCTGCTCCGATCTGGATGCCTTAGGTGACACTGGATTCTTTGGATGCACGCTCGGCACAAGCTAGGCCATGCAGACTCGCGAGATGGTGCAGGCGTTACACGAAGGTTGCCGACTACACGCATCCATTCGGCGCTTCTGAAGAAGTCGACCATGCCGGGTGAGCGAATCCAATCAACTTCTTTGAGTATAAGTCAATTCGCCACCCTGAGTATGGCGGGCAAAGAACTACTTAGTTGATGCAGCAGCGGTGCGGCCGAGAAAAAGCGCAATACCAACACTGCTGTCAAAAGGCAATGCGTAAGCCGAAGCGAAACTCTCGTTCTTCAGTTGCGCTGGTGATTTCGCCGAAACCGTTTAAGTCGTCAATGGAACCATCCGGTGCATAGCGCACATTGCTTACATTTGCACCGGGATTGCCGAACTTGGGAGTGTTGGTGAAGTTGAAGGCTTCTGCCCGAAACTCCAGATTCACCTCTTCACTCAGCCGGAATTGGCGGAAGAGACCGAAATCCCAATTAAACTGTCCCGGACCTCTCAAGATGTTGAAACCTGCTGTGCCAAAGCGAGGTTCGTCGACCGGTGCAAAGGCTGTCGGGTCGAAGTACGGTTGGCCGGGTCCCACACCACCGAGAATTTCGACTTTCTCTTTCACCTGGTCAGCCCGCTGAGTGCTAAAGGGGGCATTCAAGGAAGTGCCGGACGCGGTCACGGAAAAGGGTCGCCCACTCAAGATCCCCACAATACTATTCACTTGCCACCCGGAAAGGAGCTGAGTCAGGAAGCCCTGATCAGCCAACCATCTCTTGCCCCGCCCAAAGGGCAATTCGAGTATGTTCGTGATGAAGAGTCTGTGTCGCCTGTCGAACCCCGAAACCGAACGGTTCAAATGGTAATATTCAGGAATATTGATTGCGAGACTTGCGTCGCTTGCGTCCAGACCAGAATCGCTGATGGACTTGCTCAGCGTATATGCCACGCCAAGGGAGTAGCCATCGGCAAAACGGCGCTGAAGCTGCGCTTGCAGCGAATGGTAGTTGGAACCTCCGACCGGAGCGACCATACGCGTATTGGCCGTTCTCCCGAAGCGTGCAAAGAGCTGACGGCCCGCATTACCTCCACCCACCGGAGACCAGTTCAATTGATGGTATCCGAGTTGCCGGACCTGGCGCGTTGCAACATAACCAGCTTCTCCTACGAACCCCCACTTCAGCTCCCGTTGCAATGTGACGTTCCAGGACTGGATATATCCTCGTTGAAAATCCAGGGGGACCGTCTGGGTCGAGACGTTCTCAGGAACTTCGATAATGCCGTTTCCGAGATCGGGGGGAGTAATTGGAGGTATGCCACCGGCAAGTTGCCCGGCCGGCACCAGGGAATGCTCTGACGGTACCACCAGCTCTATCAGAATCGGGTGGTTCGTGCGCAAAGGTCTGGCCAGCGAATATGGATCGATGCTGATGCCGTAGCCGGCTCGAAAGACCGTTTCGTCGTTAATTCGATAGGCCAGCCCCAGGCGTGGAGCAAACAACTTCTTGCTCATCCGCACGCCCAGATCTCTGGGGATGTCTCCTACCCCTCCGATCAGCATCATATTGGTTTCGGGGTCGTATCGCTCAAAACCCCGATCCGCTCGGGTCGGCATGGGGAAATACTCCCACCGCGTTCCATAAGAAAGGGTAAGCCGCGGTGTCACCTGCCAGCGGTCTCGAATATACACGCTATACCGCCAGGTGCGAGTAGTGTAGGGGAAAAGGGTGAGCAAATTTTTTCCAAATTGTGTAGGCAGACCCAGGAGAAACGTTGCAAAGCTGTTGACCTGGTTGACCGAAGGGCTCAGCCTCTCGCAGCCGGACGGACCGGCCACTTCGCAAAGTTGGGTGGGTCCTGGCCCGAAGGTAAAACGTCCTCGAGCTCCCATCGAGGCCCCGCCCTGGAATTCCGGCTGGGTGTGGTTCATTTGCTCGGCATTGATGTCCATTCCCCAGCGGATCTCGTGCGATCGGCGTGTCCAGGTAAAATTGGCGCGATAGGCGAACTGATCATCATCGCGGTAGTAGGGAGTCCACGGCTCCTCAGTGCCGTAATGGGAGTAACCACTGACATCGAAGCGTGGCCAACCACTCTGGAATCGTTCGGGACCATTGGTGCCCGGGATACCAAGCAAGTCAAGCCCGATATTCTCACCGATCCCGGGCTGTTCCACATTGGTGCTCTGCCTGACAAATCCGAAGTTGCCGTCGATTAGAAACGTAGGAGTAACAATGTAGTTGGCACCAATCGAAATTTTGGTGTTATTTCCCCAGGCATCCCCGGCGTTGCCACCTCCTACGCGAGGACCGTCGAGTTGTTCGCCGTATGCCGTCAGATGCTCGGCGCCAAAGTCAAAAATGCTGTAGCTGCCGAACAAGTTGAAGTTGTCGGTGACTACCCAGTCGATCTTGCTATCGATCGTCCAGCGATCACTCGAGAACGGTTTAGACGCGAAGAAATTGTTGCTTTCACTCGCCTCCATCCCCGGCAGATTAGGAAAGGGGATGCGATCGATAATCTTCTGGACGATGGGATCGATCCGGTCGGCGGGGACTCGGTTTCCGGGAAATGGAGTTCTGCCCGTACCGTCAGGATTCCCGGTTAGAGGATCGTAAATGATCGTATCGAATGCAGAAAAGTCTCCCTGGCGAACAGCAGCGGTCGGAACGGAGAGAATACGCGTTCCATTTTCGCGTTCGCTTCGCCCCTCATAGCTTGCGAAAAAGAAGAGTTTGTCACGCTTGATCGGCCCTCCCAGTGTGGCACCCCACTGGTTGTGGATGTACTTGGACTTATCTTCATCTGGCGGAAGAAAGAAGTTCCGCGC
>DATGOF010000323.1:0-2080 GCA_035306285.1 Acidobacteriota bacterium
AATTTCAGTTCAATCCTGCCGATCCGTTGTTTCCCACTTTCCCACAGGCTCGACGGCGACTGTCACCTCATCTTTTCTTTATCAACCAGACCGGACATTTCATTTGTTACAAAAAACCGGACATTTGACTTACTGCTGACACGACTGGTTTCACATTCTCTCCTTTTCCCATCGCCGGTAACCGGGTGATCTTTATGGGGAACAAAATCTTTGTTTTGACACGAAAGATTGAATATCTGAGAATACGGCCTACGAGGACTTTCACCACAGGCTGCTAAGGCCTAAACCCTTGATGGCTAAAACCTCAGTAAAAAGGACAAGGTAAAAGGAGAGCTATCATGCCGAAGGAACAGCCCACCCGTAGAGCTTTTCTCCAGACCACTGCCGCAGCGGCACTGGCAGGGACTACGGTTCACCCGGCTTTTGCCTACTCGGACCTAAGCAGTCAGAGAGAACCCAGTATTTATGAGCGTAAGCTGGGACTCCGACCGGTCATCAATGGCGTAGGGACGGTGACTGTCTTAGGAGGATCGATCATGCCGCCGGAAGTTGTTCAGGCGATGGTGGAGGCCTCAAGGTATTTCATCCCATTACCCGAGTTACAGCGAAAGGTCGGAGCCAGGATAGCGGAGTTGTTGCGAGTGCCGGCAGCCATGGTGACAGATGGAGCGGCTTCTGCCATTGCGGTGGCAACCGCCGCCTGCATGGCAGAAGGTGATCCTGAGAAAGTTCGCCGGCTCCCCGACGCGACAAGCCTGAAAAATGAAGTGATTCAGCAGAAGAGCCATCGGAGCGGTTACGAGGCCCAGATGCAAAATGCCGGCGCCACTGTGATTCAGGTGGAAACCCGACGAGAGCTTGAAGAGGCGATCAGTGACCGGACCGCCATGCTCTTCTTCTTGAATAAGGCTGATCCCCACGGTGAGATCAAACGGGAGGAATGGATTCGGATCGGCAAGGAACGCAATATCCCGACCTTCAACGATGCGGCCGCTGACGTCCCGCCCCGGAAGCGGTTGTGGGACTATGTGAATGAAGGTTTCGACCTAGTGGCCTTTTCGGGTGGCAAGGGCCTGCTGGGACCCCAGGGATCGGGCCTGTTACTGGGGCGTGAGGATCTGGTTCAATCGGGCCACTATGCCATCAGCCCGTACGGTGGGGTTGGTCGAGGTATGAAAGTCGGCAAGGAAGAGATTATGGGGCTGCTTGCCGCAGTAGAGCGATACCTGACGGTTGATCACGATGCCGAGCGAAACCTATTACAAAGCAGGGTCGACTACATCATTAATGCACTCTCTGGCGTCTCTGGCCTGCGAGCCTCGGTCCATGTTCCTAAAATTGCCAATGAAGTTCCACACGCGATGCTGGAATGGGACGAGAAGGCACTCAGTCTGACTTCTCGCGACGTCCGCGAGCGACTCAGCGAAGGCGATCCACCGATTATGGTTTCCTCTGTGGGGGAAGGCCAAATTCGAATATCCGTGTGGATGATGAACGGTAACGAACACAAGGTCGTTGCTGATCGCTTGAGGGAAGTTTTCGCATGAAGTCGCGGCGGGAAGTTCTTCAGTCTGCAGTTGTCGGTTTGGCCGGAATAGGAGTCGCTGAAGGTGCTCAGGGACGATGGGAGCCGACCAAGGAGCGGGTCGGCGGACCAATCCGCAGTGGCAACCTCCTTTTCCTTGGTGGAATTGGCGGGTGGTATCCTGATCGGCGTCCGGAAGGTCCAGGAGATGTGCGTCAGCAGACGGCTGATGCACTGGAGATCATGAAGGAATCGCTGGAAAGAGCCGGCTCATCAATGGCCAACGTGCTAAAGGTGCAGGTGTCACTGGTGGATCCCGAGAAGAACTGGGAAGGGATGAATGAAGTCTATAACCAGTACTTTCCGGAACCGAGGCCTGTGAGATCTTATTTTGGAGCAACCGGTTTCAGGCGGCCGGCCAATTGCTGCAGATCGACTGCATCGCATACGTGGACTGAGCCAACTTTACTTCGCCACCATCCGAAATTCAAAGAAGAAATTTACCCCGGCGAATAACTCGTTTTATCGATAGTTACTGTAGGGCCCGACGTTACT
>DATGOF010000324.1:0-11921 GCA_035306285.1 Acidobacteriota bacterium
ACAGTAGGCGATATCCAGGATGTTGCGAATCGATACTTCGCTGACAATCAGCGCAACGTGTTTGTTTATGTCAGAAGAGAGGGAAGTACGCCAGAAGACGCTCTTTTTGTGGCGCTCCCGGAACAGCTCAAGCCAATGGTAAAGAGCCAATTGGCCCAAATTAATCAGATTTCCGATGTGGAACAGCTGAAGCAGATACTGGCGCAATCGGAACAGGCACTGGAGCAAGCTCCACCGGAAGCTCGCCCGGCAGTCGAGTACCTCGTTCGGAAGATCGGTGAACGAATCGATCAACTCTCCGAAGGCGGACAAACTGAATCGCAACAACCGGGCAGTGGAAACTCCGAACAGGAAGGTAACTAAGATGAAGCTCCAGGCTCTAGTTCTTTTTCTGGTAGCAAATCTGCTCAGTAGTTCTTCAGTCGCACAGCAACCCGGTGCGACCGCGGTTGCGGCAGTCGACGAGATTCCCCAGCGACCTGAACAACTCCGTTTTCCACCGCTGACTTTTGAAGTGCCCGATCCAACTCAGTTTCGAAGGATGCTGAACAATGGGATCCCGATTTATATCGCCGAGGATAGGGCGCTGCCGCTGGTCTCTATTCAGATTCTTTTTCGAGGCGGACGGTATCTTGAGCCCGAAGGCAAGGAGGGCCTGGCTCCACTGACCGGTCGAGTCTGGAGAACGGGAGGAGCCGGTGAATGGGACGCGGAGACGCTGGATGAAGAACTCGATTTTCTTGCGGCCAACCTGTCCGTAAACGTCGGAGACACCAATAGCAGTGTCTCTTTAAACCTACTCGCAAAAGACCTCGATACCGGTTTGAAGATCTTGATGGATGTGCTGTTCAAGCCTCGTTTTCAAGAGAGCCGTCTGGAAAGAGCCCGAGAAGATCTGCTGGCCGCCATGCAAAGGCGTAACGACAGCACCGCAGGGATCGAATCAAGAGAGTGGGATCGGCTGGTTTATGGTCCGGACTACTGGATGAATCGACTGCCCACTAGGGCATCCGTGACTTCGATTAATCGTCAGGATCTGGTGGACTTCCACCGCCGACTGGCCAATACCGGGGAAATGGTTCTGGCCGTTTCCGGAGATTTCGACAAGGAGGAGATGCTGGCCAAGCTTGATTCTACGCTCGGTCAGATTCCACCAACCGGCGAGAAGTTGCCGGAGGTTCCTCAACCATCTCATCAACCCGAACCCGGAGTTTACGTGGTGAACAAACCTGACGTAAACCAGGGTCGGGTCTCTATCGGTCATCTGGGATTGAAGAGGCCGGTGGAAGACGAGTTCGAGTTGCGGCTCGCCAACGACATACTGGGGGGAAGCGGCTTCACTTCCCGTATCCTCTCGAGGGTACGATCCGATCAGGGGCTGGCCTATTCGGCAGGCTCCAGCTACGGGATCCTGAATACCATCCCCGGCACATTCCAGGCATTTTTTCAGTCCAAGTCGTCGACCGTGCCGGCGGCCGCCAACCTCGTGGTTGAGCTGATTCGAGAGCTGCAAACCGATGGCGTTACGAGCAGCGAACTGGATACCGCCAAGAACTCAATGATCGAGACGTTCCCCAATTATTTTCAGAGTACCTTTGCCACCGTTTCACTTTACGCACGTGACGAGCTTCTGGGTCTTCCACATGACTACTGGATGAATTATCGGGACCGGGTGAGAAGCGCGACCATGGAGGCGGTGCAGGAAAGCGCTCGAAGGCATATCCGCCCGGACCAACTGGTGGTTCTCGTGGTGGGAAATATGGATGAGATCATGAAGGGAGATCCCGATTACCCGAATGCCAGGCTAGAGAATCTGGGCCCGGTGACTCACCTTCCATTGAGAGACCCGATGACTCTGGAACCGCTGGAGTGAGCCTTCTCGTCCGGTCAGGCGCCGATGTCGGGCTCCCGTTTCGTGTTTTGACCTGCGCCCCCGGTTTGCTTTTTCTCTTGAGTAAAGAAGCCGCCAATAAACGGCTTGAAAGAAATAGTCTTTTTGTCGACTGAACTGCAATAAATTGCTCACCCTGTTGAAAATAAAAGGCCCTACAACCCTTTCGAAATTGCGTTGACACTGCTTCGAAGCCAAGTCTAAGATGACTGTTAAGTCGATAGAGTATGGCCTCCTATCGATAAGAGATTAGGATAGGTGTGAGGCCAGGAGAGTCCCGCCTTGTGAAACAGACCGAAGGAGCCAACCGACCTCACCGTGAGTAGATCCATGGGCGAATCCTTTTTGCTTCCAGGTTGCGGGAGAAACAACTCGCTTTAGGAGAAATGAATGAGTAACAAGCTGTATGTTGGAGGGCTACCTTACTCCACCACTGAGGGGCAGCTCGCGGAGCTATTCTCCGCCCATGGTACTGTGGAATCCGCTCGGGTCATCACGGATCGCGTCACAGGACGGTCCCGTGGCTTCGGCTTCGTGGAAATGAGCAGCGAGGCGGAAGCTCTGGACGCAATGGAAAGCCTGAACGGAACAACTTTTGAGGGAAGAACTTTAACTGTTAATGAAGCGCGGCCGCGGGAAAACCGTGAAGGCCGCGGAGGAAACCGAGGCAGAGGATCAGGTCGCTGGTAATAGCCGGACTATAGTGCGGAGGGGTTGGGTCGGTGCCCCCCGCCAGATACCCTGCCAGACGCCTTGACATTTCATCCACATCAATGTGCGGACCCTTTCGAAAGGCGGGAACGTTAGTGGTCCAAGTCTAAGCCAGCCTTTATTTTCTTCTGAAGGAAAATCAGAACTGTGTTGTAATACACGTCGCTCATATTGAGAGGGATTCAGAGTCCCAAACTGACGATCGGTATGACTTGAAGGAATGGCGGGATTCCACAAACCAGCAGTAAAGCACTCGAGTTCCAGCGGATTGGGCAAGCGACAGTAAGACCCGTTTGAGGAATTCCACCCGTTCTCAACGGAATGAAAACACAGGCTGGATTGTCGCTGAAAGTTCCTGTAGATAACTGTCTAAAGTTAAAGGTCTCCTTACCGATAGGTAGGATGATGCCGGGTTGATTGCTCGACCTCTGTGTTGATTTCTCGACCTCTGTAATCACGCCTTGAAGGAGTGCTCGATGAAGAAGGATTCGATCTACGTCAGGTTCTGGCAGATGCTGAGGAGGCTTTGGGCCGGAGTCGCGGTAGTCCCCTCTGTTCATCATCCGGAGATGATACTTTTAAAAGTTCAATCAGACAGTCTCACAACAGGGATCTCGAGAGCGACTCGTCGTCCTTTTCATGTCCCCGTTCTCTTCGTAGCGGCCCTCCTTTTCTTGGCACCGCAGATTGCCGAAAACCTTCAGGCACAGAGCGGCACCGGGAGTATTAGCGGAACCGTCAGCGACGAAAGCGGATCGGTTCTGCCGGGTACTACGGTCCTCGTTCGAAACCAGGCCACCAATGCGACCCGACGATCGATCACAAACGACTTCGGTGTCTATCGGATTCCCGCTTTGCTGCCCGGCTCCTACGAAATCGAGGCACAGCTACCCGGCTTCCAGACCACTCGTCAAGCCGATATCGTGGTTAGTGTTGGCGAGGTCCTCACCGTCAATCTCGTCCTCCAGATTGGAGAGATATCAGACACCGTAGTCGTCGAGGGCTCGGCACTGGCACTCGATTTGGAAGATTCACAGCTTTCATCGCTGGTAGATGACCGGAGAATCCAGGAACTTCCTCTCAACGGGCGCAATGTCTTTGCCCTTTCTACACTACAACCCGGAGTCATCGCCCCTCTGGAATCGATCGCCAACGCTGAAGGACCCAATTCCGCAGCCTTTTTCGCGGCCGGCTCTCGCTTTCGCGGAAACAATTTTGTGCTGGATGGTCTCACCATTAATGACGAGAGTACGTCGGGGATCCCGGCTATTACGCCGATCCTGGATACCGTCCAGGAGTTTCGTCTGACTCGTAACAATTTTTCGGCCGAGTTCGGAACCCATTCGGGCGCCGTCGTCAACGTGGTTACAAAATCAGGAAGCAACGAGTTTCACGGGAATATCTGGGAGTTCCATCGCAACGAGGCCTTGGACGCCGCCGAGGTTTTCACTCCTTTCAATACGGAAACAAATACAAAGGAGAAAACGAAACTCGTCCAGAATCAGTTCGGATTCGCTGTGGGAGGTCCGATACTTAAGGATGAGCTCTTCTTTTTCGGAGCGTACGAGGGTCTTCGCCAGAGGACCGGACGATCCCAGCGAACGGTAGTGGAGACACCCGAGTTTCGCCAGTGGGTCATTGAGAACAACCCTGGAAGTATCGCCGCTCGCCTTTTCCAGTCCTTTCCGGCACCGGCTCCCACAATGGGAATCAAAACGACTGCTGAGCTTAATCCTGAGGAGAACTCTTTTATCAATCCATTAATCCCTCCGGCCGATCTGCCGATTCTGGGACAGGTCGACACTTTTTCCGCCCTCTCTCGAGACACCGATCAATTCAATCTTCGGCTGGATCACGTAGCGAACGCGGGACAAGACCTGATTTTTGGACGATACGTGTCAACCGATCTGAGGGGACCGGACACAACGGCGCGCGGTGCGTTTGGCGATCGTCAGGACGACTTCGGTCAGAACGTCGGCCTTGCCTACATTCGGCAGTTTTCGCCCAATCTTATTAATGAAGCTCGTTTCGGTTACCTTTACAGTCGAGTGGGATTCGTTCCTGGAAGCAACCCGGAAGTTCCGCCAATGCTAATCGATGGTCCCGCCGGAATCTTTGGTGCTATGGGAACCAATGTGGGCTTTCCGGCTGCCTTCGGTTCCGTTTTTGCGGTGCCCCAGGTGTTTCGACGACACACTTTCCAGTGGCAGGATATCCTCTCCATTCAGCAGGGACGCCATAGTCTACGAGCCGGCGTAGATCTCCGTCGGTTGCAGGAAAATGGAAATTTTGCCGACCGGTCGCGTCCGTTTTTCATTTACCAGGGCATCTTCGACTTCGCCAATGATGCCCCTTTTATGCTCCAGGCCGGCGTGGATCCGGCTACTGGAGCTCTCACCGATACACCCCGTTTCTGGCGCAGCACGGAGATCGGCTGGTTCGTTCAGGACGACTGGAAGATTCATCCACGCTTCACTTTGAATTTAGGCGTCCGGTGGGACTACTTTCAGCCAGTTACTGAGAAGAACGGCTTGATGTCGAATATCCACTATCCCGCAGTAGACAGCTATTTCGAACGGATCGCCGAGGCCAGTGTCGGGGTGACCGATCGGCTGTATGAAAGTGACCTGAACAACTTCGCTCCTCGTCTCGGTTTCGCGTGGGATTTTCTGGGAGACGGAAGGACAGTCCTGCGAGGAGGCTACGGAGTCTCCTATGACAAACTCTTCTTCAATATAGTCGGAAACGTTCGCTTCAACCCACCTCACTTCGGAAGGGCTCAGCTTTCGCCCTTCTTTGGCAACGAGATAGCACCTTTTCTCGGAACCGATCCATCCGACCCATTCGGAGGCTTTATCGGGCATGTCATCCCGGGAGCCGACCTGGGGCTGGATTCCCGGGGAGGAATAGTAGGAACGCGTGTCAGGTTGAGTGTGATGGACCCGGAAATTCGAGACTCCTACGTCCATAATTTTTTCCTCGGCATTCAAAGGTACTTGCCGGCGAGTATGGTAGCTGAAGTGAATTACCAGAGTACGCTGGGGCGAAAGCTGCCCTTCTTTGGCGATCCCAACCGTTTTGCAGGCGACCGTTTGGGACACCCTGATCCACTTGGACGATTCGAGGGGGATGCAGGCGAGAATCGTCTCAATCCCTCTTTTGAAAGCTTCAACTTACGTCAGAACAAGATCACGTCGAACTATCACGGCTTCAATGCGCAGTTGACCCGACATTTTCGGGATCGCCTGAGTTTCCAAGTCGCTTACACTTTCGGCAAAGCTCTTGACTACGGATCTGATTTCTTCGGAGCCGGCAATAACTCGGGTGGATTAGTCGGCCAGGCCTACCGCACTTACCACATGGATCCGCTCAATATTCAGCTCGATTATGGTCGCTCCTCTTTCGATGTCAGACACCGTCTGGTAACCAACTTCCTGTGGGAACTCCCTTTTATCGCTAATCGGCGGGACCTGGCTGGCAGCCTGCTTGGCGGTTGGAATGTGCAGGCCATTATTCCCATCCAGAGTGGACTTCCTTTTAGTGTGATTCACAGCGGGGCCTTTCCGGCCGGTGACTACAATGCAGACGGGCAGGAGGGCGACCGTCCCAATGCACCGGCGTTCGGCAACAAATTCGACTCGACTCCCGACAACACCCGGTTTATTGAGGGAGTCTTAAGGCGCGAGGACTTCCCGGCACCCGAGGCCGGACACAACGGCACACTCGGCCGTAACACTTTTACTGGACCGTCCTATTGGACTGTGGATCTTTCACTGATGAAGCGCTTCGCCTTGCCGATCACAGAAGATACCAATCTCGAATTTCGAGCCGATTTTTTCAACTTGTTCAATCGGGTGAATCTCTACATACCGGCCGTAGACTTGAACAGCCCGGTCTTCGGACAATCGACGCAGTCGTTCGATGCCCGTGAAATCCAGATGGCCTTAAAGCTGTCCTTTTAAGGCTCGCCCTATCCCTCTGTGTCCGCTGCATCTTCGTGGCTAAGACTTACCACAGAGGAACCCCAATTGACGACCCTCTCGGTCGGTGCTACCGTTTCGTCACATGGGAAACAGGCTTTCGAGGATCTATACGAAAACGGGAGATCAGGGTGAAACGGGCCTGGGGGACGGCTCCAGAGTCCCCAAAGATCACCCAAGAGTCGAGGCTTACGGAGCTGTCGACGAGTTGAACAGCGTTGTTGGGATTCTTCTTTCTAATCCTCTACCAGAGATCATTCAACGATGTCTGACAGAGGTCCAGCACGATTTATTCGATCTGGGTGGTGAACTCTGCATCCCGGGTCACCGATTGGTGGTTGATCGACAGGTCGAGAAACTGGAAGAAGTACTGGATACCTTGAATGCTGATCTCAAGCCCCTGAAGGAATTCATTCTTCCAGGAGGAACGCAAACCTCCGCCTTCTGTCACCTGGCCAGGGCAATTTGCCGGAGAGCAGAACGAAGAGCCGTATCGTTGTCGCGGGTGGAGGATGTCTCTCCCGTCACTCTTCGTTATCTGAATCGCCTTTCCGACCTGCTCTTCGTCATGGCACGAAGTGTCAACCACGCATCTGGACGGGAGGACGTTCTGTGGGATCGGAACCGCTTCCTCAAAGGCGAGCCTGATCCCGTAGAGTGAACAGAAAGGTTAGGTGTAATGTCCAGGGTTTATGTAAAGAGTACGGGTGTTCCATACACGCACGAAATTACAGCACGCTCCCATCAGTGGGTCGCCGACGAGCCAAGAGAATCAGACGGACAGGACCTGGGCCCGACACCTTACGAGCTGCTTTTGAGTGCACTCGGCAGTTGCACGGCCATCACTGTTCAAATGTATGCCCGTCGCAAGGGCTGGCCCCTTGAATCTGTCGAAGTGGAACTGGAGCAAAATCGAATCCACGCGGAAGATTGCGAAGATTGCGAGCAGAAAGAAGGGATGGTCCTGGAAATTCACCTGATATTGAAATTGACCGGCTATCTAACCAGGGAGCAGGAGGAAAGAATTTTCGAAATCGCCAATCGCTGTCCGGTCAAGAAAAGCCTGGAGCATGAGATCAAGATCCGAAGCCGCCTGAAATGAAAGATAACGGAGAACGACTGGACTCGAGTAATTCAGCAGGTCGCTAGAACACCTCTCGAGCGTACGACACGAGCCAGGCAGTCAGCTCTGTCGTGCTTGGGGACCTCCCATAAAGCGAATCATCAAGGTTAGCGCTCGTAGGACTCCTTAATCGATGCCTGGCTGAGCGGAATAAGAAAGCGCAAAGGATCGGAAAGAATACTCTGCCTCGCTTCTTCAAGCGTGGCGGCCCCGGCGTAACTCACTGCCGAGCACAGATGGCCCCTCATTCGATGCAGAATGGAGACAACGCTACCTCGATAGGGAACCTGTATTTCCTGCCCTTCTGGAGGTGTGTCCAGCATTTCGTGGGCCTCGGGGTCGGAATCTTCAGGGTTGTAGAGGGCATGGAGAACGGCCTGGGGAGAGGTCATTCCACGGTAGATCTTTTGTTTCAGTCCGGTCGCCGGATCAGTGATCACGTGCCCGGGAGCCTCGTCCGTCCCGGAGAGCATACTGCCCAACATGACAGTTGACGCTCCGCACACCAGGGCCAGAAAAAGATCTTTATCATCTTTTATTCCACCATCCGCAATGATTGGAATTTCGTCCTTCAGCGCCAACCAGCACTCACGAATTGCTTGAAGCTGAGGAACACCGGCACCGGTTTCCAGCCGAGTTCGACAGCCTCGGCCAGGGCCGATGCCCACTTTCACGGCATCCGCACCCAGGCGCTGCAGAAAAAGTGCACCTTCCGCAGTCCCCACATTTCCACAAATCAATTCAGCATCAGCAAACCTGTTTCGGAACCGGATAATGGCGTCCTTCATTACATCGGAATGACCGTGGGCAATATCGATGACCAGTACGTCTGCCCCCGCCTTGAGCAACTCGGCCGCTCTTTCGAGGAAATCGCCACGGGCGCCGATGGCGGCACCCACCAAAAGCCGCCCTTTGGAATCCATGCTGGAGAATGGTCGCTGACGAAAGAGGATCAAGTCCTTCTTAGTGATTAGCCCCTGTATTCTGCCGTCGTCCCCCGTCAACGGGAGCTTCTCTATGCGATTCTCAAACATCAACCGTTCCGCATCCTCCACCGAGATATCGGGTGGTGCGGTAATCAGCCGCTCCAAAGGGGTCATGAAGTCTTCGATGCGGCGATTATCAAACTCACCCAACCAGGGAATGTCACGGTTGGAAAGTAACCCCGCCAGAATCCGGCTTCCCTTTTCATTCTCAACCAGCAAGCCGGTCACTTTGTGGGTGCGGGCAATCCTGCGAGCCTCACGGATGGTTGCAGAGCGAGGCAGGCAGAAAGGCTCTTCAATGACATACCCTTGGCTGCGCTTCACCTCACGAACCTTCTGAGCTTGAACATCGATCGGCAGGGCTCGATGAATGATGCCGATCCCCCCTTCCAATGCCAGGGTCCGCGCCATTTCGGCTTCAGTAACGCTGTCCATATTGGCGGAAACAATGGGCAGAGCGAGCTTCAATCGACGAGATAATCGGGATTCCAGAGTCACCTTCCTTCGCGATTCGACGATTCCCTGTTGGGGCCGAAAGAGAAAATCATCAAAAGTACGTCCTAGAAACTCTTTTTCGACTTTGACCATTTAGCGTCAACTCCAGCTGTTTTGCAGACCGCTAATCAGGCTCCCTTCACGTGATCTAACAGTCGAACGATTCAAGCAGCCCTCTTGCTCGGTATTGGTTATACTGAATGACCATGAAGGATCAAGATACGACATCAGTGACACCCCCCCGAAGTTTCGACGTAGAATCTCCAGAGTTGAGCAAGCTGGTCGATCGTCTGATTGGGGAGCTCGAACCGTATCCTCATCCTGAAATCCTCAGGGAAATCATTGTCACAGGAGTGAAACTGGCACAGGACGGGGCTTCCAAGGGTGACATAAAGATCCTGCGTTCGGCCGTCAAAGAAATGCGTCACGCCTTTCGTGTGTTCGCACACTATAAGGACATTCCCAAAGTTACCATTTTTGGTTCGGCCCGGAGTTTACCTTCCGACCCCGAGTTCCAAGTGGCCGTAGAACTGGGCAAGCGCCTGGCCCAAAGCGGGATAATGGTGATCACGGGTGCCGGCAGCGGAGTGATGGGAGCCGGACATCTCGGAGCCGGACGCGAAATGAGTTTTGGTTTGAACATTCTTTTGCCCTTCGAGCAGGAGGCCAATCAAACCATCGCGAATGATGAGAAACTGATCAATTTTCGGTACTTCTTCACCCGAAAGCTCTTCTTTGTCAAGGAGTCCTGTGCACTGGTCTTGCTGCCCGGAGGATTCGGGACGCACGATGAAGGGTTCGAGTGTCTGACCCTCATTCAGACGGGCAAGACTCATCCTGTCCCAATCATCATGCTGGATAAACCGGGCGGTGACTATTGGAGGGCGTGGCAGAACTTCGTAGAGAATCATCTGGCCCAACGCGGCTTCATCTCTCCTGAGGATACTTCCCTTTACTATATTACGGACAGTGTAGAAGATGTTTGCCATCAGATTCGGACCTTCTACAAGCGCTACCATTCATCCCGCTATGTCAATTTCAAGACGACGCTTGTGATTCGCCTGAAGGAAGCCCTGGAGGAGGATCATATCGCATCACTGAACGAGGAGTTCGCTGACATCCTGACCTCCGGAAAAATCGAAGCCTGTAAGGCATTCCCGGAAGAATCGGATGAGCCCGAACTTTTCGACCTGCCTCGCCTCTCCGTGCCGTTCGATCAGCACCATTTCGGACGGCTCAGACAATTGATCGATGCTATCAACCGCTAGATCCTGGTCAGGAGAGACGCAGACGTTTCAATGCCTGACTTCAGATTCGATCCCGTGAGATCGAATCCAGTCAATGAAAGCTGGTTTCAACATCGCTCCGGAATGCCGGCCCTGCTCCTGCCCTTTCGAAAAGTAGATCACAGTGGGGATACTCCGTACCGAATACTGGGCCGCCGCTGACGGGTCGCCTTCGGTATCCAACTTGGCAAAAACAGCTTCTCCGGCCAGGGTCTGCGCGGTTTCAGCAAAGATAGGTGCGAACATTTTACAGGGAGCGCACCAATCCGCCCAGAAATCCACGATTACAGGAAGAGGCGAGCGTTCAATCAGTAGCTTTAAGCCTTGGCCGTCCACGTGATTGATCAATCCTTCGAGCGGCAAGGGACTCTTACATCGACTACAAACCGCCCTTTGTCTCTGAACCGACTCGACAGAAACCCGGTTCAAGGCTCCACAGTTCTTGCATGGGGAATAGGTACTCATGTTGCTATTCTACCGAAACCGGAGGCACGGATTTCCCAGAACAACTCTCGTGTCTTTCAGGAACTCCAGCGGGACTGGCCAAGGCTGGAAGTGGACGTCAAACATATTCACGGATTATGATTGCCACTGTAGGCGTCGGGTGCATGGCCCGGCTGCCAACTTTAGGAAAGGCAGGAGATGATGTTAAAACCAATTTGGATCGTGATCGTCAGCCTTCTAATTGGCGTCGTCGGGTGTTCGCAGGTCGCCACTACGGAAGAACCACTTCAGCTGAGTTCTCAGGAGACCGTCGATGTACCACCGCCCACGCGTCCCGTGAACGACCGTGTCCTTCCGGAGCCCTACGCGACACCCCACGTTAGAAATAATCCGACTGTCGTTGATCGTCCCGATGGAGCTCAGTTATCTCTTCCGCAGGGATTCGAGATCCATGAATATGCGTCACAATTCGAGTTTGAACGTCCTCGCTTCATGCTGCTAGGACCGAACAATGAAGTCCTGATCTCTGATTCCGTCAATGAAGGAGCCGTCTACGTCCTGCAGGATACTAATGGAGACGGACGGGCCGACCACCGGCACGAGCTTGTCAGTGGAATGTTTCGGCCGTTCGGAATCGCCTTCTGGAACGAATACGTCTATATCGCAGGCAGTGACCAGATAAAGAGGTGGGTCTACAATCCTGAGTCAATGACCGTCGAAGGGGAGGGTGAGGTCGTTGTGCAGTGGCCTGAGCATTTTCAGAAGGGCCATTGGACTCGGTCCATCGTCTTTAACTCCGACGGTTCAAAGATGTTCGTAGCGATCGGATCTCAGTCGAATGTCGACGCCGGAGAAGATGAACGACGGGCCGCTATTAACGTCTACAATCCTGACGGGAGCGGCCATGAGATATTCGCCTCAGGCTTACGTAATCCAATCGGACTCGACTTTTATCCGGGCACAGACGATCTCTGGGCCGCCGTGCAGGAAAGGGATGCCCTGGGG
>DATGOF010000325.1:0-4268 GCA_035306285.1 Acidobacteriota bacterium
CTCATCATGTCGAACTCTAAAGCAGCGCACCTTCCGGCTGCGGTTTGAATTTCGACATTTCGCTCCAATTAAACGAAAAAGGTCCCACAAGCTGTTAGGATAATGGTTGTACGGTCCAGTCTACAAGGAGGCAAAGATGAGAAATGCACCGATTCTACTAGTGCTCGCGGTATTTGGCTTTCTGGGTTGTTCGGCGCCTCAAGAAGCGACAGAAGCCCCTGTCGAGGAAGAGAGCGAGACGACAGCAATGGAGGAATCTGTCGAGGAAGCTCCCGCGCGAGGGGAGGCTGTTGCCACAATCCATGGGGCTGAGATCCGAATCGACTACGGTCGTCCTCAATTACAGGGTCGCGATCTAAAGAGCCAGGCTCAGGAAGGTTTTGTGTGGCGCCTGGGTATGAACGAGGCGACGACGCTGGAGACTTCGAAAGATTTGAGATTTGGTGAAACGACTGTTCCCGCCGGCACCTACTCAATCTTTGCCCGAAAAGGTAGTGGCGACGAGTGGCAATTGATTGTCAACCGGGAAACTGGTCTCTGGGGTGCTTTCGATCATGATCCGGAGCAGGACATCGCAGAAGTCGCGATGGAGACACGGGCCGGCGGGGAGCATGTGGAAACGCTCACGATCGATATCAATTCGGTGGAGGAGAATGCCGGCGAAATCGTCATTCGCTGGGGACAGGACGTGCTGGCAGCCCTCTTTACGGTACCTTGATTCGTATGATTTCCAGCGTAGCGTAGCGCCATGGGCCCTCCCTTGGAATCCTTTGCACTACGGTGCTTAATTATTTCTCAACGGGTTGATCAGGGATTCACTTTGAGCCCTGAGGCATCTACCTGACGCGCTTCTCGGCCCTTTTGCACAGTATCAATAATTGCTTGGCGCTGCTCCTGAGAGAAAACTTCGCCACTCAGGATCACCTTCTCGTCTGTAACCGCCAGGTTGATCCCTGACGCCAGGCCTTTGGCAGCTAAAATCTGCATCATGACCCGCGCCACTTCTTCATTGGCCACCTGATTCTCTGGCTGGGGCTGCTGCTCGGAGGCTTGGGACTGCGATGCCTGGGCGGGTGCACGTCGCCCAGCAGAGGATCGATTACGTGATGTTGCTTCGGGGCGAGGTGTGATCTCGGGTAGATCTTCCAGGAAATCAAGCGGATTCTCGGGCCTTTCAGAGGAAGTCGCAAATAGGCTCCGAACTTTTGGATCCTGGTAAGCCCAGTAGGCTCCACCTATGAGCAGCAGTAGAAGCGCTAACAGAAGAGCAAGCTTCTTCATATCCAGTATTCTAGTTCAGCGGGCCCGGCTTGGCTCACAAGAAGCCCAGCTGGAGGCGCGCTGCTTCTGACATCCTTTCCATGCTCCAGGGTGGATCCCATACTAGTTCTACAATGACATCTTCCACGCCCTCGACATCCCTGACCTTTCTCTCGACTTCCGGGGGAAGGGAGCCGGCCACGGGACAGGCTGGAGACGTCAACGTCATTTCAATCAAAACTCTTCCCGAATCCCGAATTTCCAAGTTGTAGATCAACCCGAGCTCGTAGATGTCGACCGGAATTTCAGGGTCGTAAACGGTCTTGAGGACGTCGATGATTTTTTCGCGCAGCTCACTTTTCTGTTCAGGAGACAGAAGCGCTTCATCACTTTCGAGCTGATGAAGCGGTGTTGCCTCTTTTTCACTCATGGCTTTTTTACTCCGTGGTGACCTGTTGGTCTTTGCCCTCCAGCGATGCTTTCAGTGTGTGCCACGCCAGAGTAGCGCATTTAACTCTCACCGGGTAATCACGTACGCCGCGGAAGACGGCCAGACTACCCAGCTCGATCTCGTTTTCATCGTTTTCTGAAGAGCTACCGGTGACAAGGCGTCGAAACCGTTCAAAAAGCTTTTCAGCCTCCCGAGCGGTCTTGCCCTTTAGAGTCTCGGTCATGATGGAAGCCGAGGCCGTCGAAATAGCGCATCCTGCACCTTTGAACCGAATATCCTTGATCACGTCTCCTTCGAGCTTCAGGAATACGGTCACCTTGTCGCCGCACAGGGGGTTGTATCCTTCGGCTTTGCGGTTCGCCTCTGCTAGCTCGCCGAAATTCCTGGGACGCCGATTGTGATCCAGGATGATATCCTGATAAAGGTCGCTCGTGAGACTCATAGGCCAAAAACCTCTCGGACACGATGGAGGGCGGAAATCAGGGCATCCACCTCGGAAACCTTGTTATAGAGTCCAAAAGAAGCCCGCACCGTAGCTGGAACTCCGAAGTAATCCATCACAGGTTGAGCGCAATGGTGGCCGGTGCGAACCGCTATTCCTTCCTGATCGAGGATTGTACCGACGTCATGAGCATGAACCTCATCAAATACGAATGAGACAGCCCCTGCCTTTTTGGAGGCGTTGCCAATAATCCTGATCCCCGGGACATCCTGAATCGCCGCCGTAGCATACTCGAGAAGCATGGCTTCATGAGCTTCTATGAACTCACGACCGATCTGCTCTACAAACTTAATCGCTTCGCCGAGGGCGATCACTCCACAGATATTGGGAGTACCCGCTTCAAAACGATAGGGGAGCACGTTATAGGTCGTCTTCTCAAAAGAGACAGACTCAATCATGTCTCCTCCCCCCTGGTAGGGTGGCAGCTCGCGGAGGACCTCTTCTTTGCCGAAAAGCACTCCAATTCCGGTTGGGCCGTAAATTTTGTGTCCGGAGAACGCAAAAAAATCACAACCCAGATCTTGTACGTCAACCTTCAGATGCCCAGCCGACTGAGCACCATCGACGAAAACCAGAGCCCCCTTGCGATGAGCCGCCTTAACCAACTCCTTGACCGGGCTGACCGTGCCAAGGGCGTTGGAGATATGCACAATAGAGAGGATCCGGGTCTTGGTTGTGAGCAGGTTATCCAGGCGGTCGAGATCGAGTTCCCCTTTCGGCGTGAGAGGAATTACACGTAATTTAGCCCCCGTCTCTTCACAGACCATTTGCCAGGGCACGATATTGGAGTGATGTTCCATCCCCGATATCAAGATTTCATCACCGCTTGAAATGCCATGTCTTCTCAGTGATTCAGCAACGAGATTGATGCCGGCCGTCGTGCCACCGACAAAAATAATCTCGCGCGACGATCTGGCATTCAGAAACTTTTGAACAAGGACACGACTGCGCTCATAGCGATCCGTCGCTCGCTGACTGAGAAGGTGAACCCCTCGATGGATATTGGCATTGACCGTCTCGTAGAATTCTGTGATGGCCTGTATGACCTGGCGAGGCTTTTGGGTCGTTGCTGCGTTATCCAGGTAGACGAGTGGCTTGTCGTTGACGGTTTGATCCAGAATTGGAAACTCTTGCCTGACTTTTTCCAGATCGAAAGCCGCGTGAATCGTTTCACCGTGTGTGCCTGATACTCGCGGGTTGAGGGTTTTCATCGATCCGGGTTATTCCTTTAGGCGGGCGGCGCTTGGGAGAGCCGCCCGCACTCGTCGGCTAAACAGAGTCTCGTATGATTTCTCCTCTGGGAAGCCACTCGAAAAGATAATTGTCGAGTTGTCGAGCTAATTCCTCGAGCTTGATTCTCCTGACCATTTCACTTGCGAAGGCATATATCAGGATGCTACAAGCTGCTTTCTTGTCGATCCCTCGGGAGCGGAGATAAAAGATCGCGTCCCGGTCGATCTGACCAATCGTGGCTCCGTGAGTACACTTCACGTCATCAGCATAGATTTCAAGCTGCGGTTTGGTATTGATTATTGCGTCGTCTGAAAGCAACAGGTTGTTGTTGGTCTGCTTCGAATCGGTCTTCTGAGCACCTCTGGCCACAATGATGCGGCCTCTGAAGACACCCTGACTGTTGTCGTCCAGAATTCCTTTATAGTGCTCGCGGCTTGAGCAGTTCGGTTTCAAATGATCCAGCTGCGTGAAGTTGTCGACATGGTGGTCCTGGCTTACCAGAAACAAACCATTTAATTCGGACCAGCAACCCTCGCCGTCAAGTGCAGCGTTTGTCTCATTGCGGATGATGGCCCCGGTCAGGGACACCGTGTGTGTCGTCACGCTTGACGCTCGGTCTTGATAAGCCTGAACCGTCGCCGTATGGTATCCATCGTCGTTTTCTCTCTGCAGCTTGTAGTGATCCACTACGGCGTTTTCCGCCGCGACGATTTCGGTGACACCATTGCTCCAGTAACGTCCTGAGATGCCAATGTGAGACTCGGCAACGGTGATTTGAGAATTCTCCTCAGCCACGATCAAGACCCGCGGGTGAGCCATCAG
>DATGOF010000326.1:0-4905 GCA_035306285.1 Acidobacteriota bacterium
TTTTCCTGGCTGAGAAGGGGACGATAGAAAGCGGCATTGCCTTGCATCTCGGAGTCGCAAGGAAGCCTTTTTCGACCAGCCGGTCGAGCATCGTCTTAACGGTCGAGTAAGCCCAGTCTTTCTCCTGCCGGACGGCTTCCAGAACCCGGCGGGCTGATATCGGATTCTCTCGCCAGATGACCTTCATCAGTTCCCATTCGGCTTCGGTGAGTCTCATATCTACAACTGTAAAAGATTACTTCTACAAGTGTCAAACTGAATTTATAAAAGAACGAGGATTTTGCCGGGCGTCTGCGGTGAATGTGATTGACTGTTATCCGGAATCTCGGGTATGAACGGCAAGAACATCGCTGCTTCTGTGTTCCATTGGCTTCCTAAAATAAAGCAGGAAGGTGGTGGTGGTTTTCTAATGAGCTGATACAGTCCTGAGCGAGGAATTCTTCCTCTCCGGCCGGAGAAAAAACCGTGGACGAATCCTTCCGTACTTCACTGGTTGGTAGATAACGGCCGGTGCCTATTAAAGCGAGATTTAATAAGCGGCAGCACCCTCCTTCTTGTTAAAATAAACCGGCTGTTTCCTTTAATAGGCAGACGATCAAGACAGCTCAAAATCGGCGAGGTCTCCGGGAGTTGTTGCGGGTTGATGGATAGAACCACCTATACTTGATAATAAGTATAGGTATAATTATCCAAATGGCCCGAGAAGAAAAAGGTCGCATTAGCCGCGCGAAAAGCGTCTTCCGAGATCATGGAGGGATTCTCAGGACGAGCCAGGCGATCCGCGAAGGTATTCATCCCAGAACTCTTTACGAGATGCGAGATGCCGGGCTGATTGAAAGGCTCAGTCGGGGACTCTACCGCCTGGCTGATCTTCCTCCGCTCGAAGATCCGGATTTCGTGTCAGTTGCCCTGAAAGTGCCCGGCGGCGTTGTCTGCCTGATCTCGGCTCTTGCCTTTCATGACCTAACTACCACCATTCCTCACGAAGTTTACCTTGCTCTTGAAAAGGGGGCAGAACGGCCTCAGTTTAGGCATCCACCAGTCCGTTTGTTCTGGTTCTCTCCTGAGACCTTTCGTGCCGGAATAGAAACTCACCAAATCGACGGGGGAGAGGTTCGGATCTACACCCCCGAAAAGACGCTGGCCGACTGCTTTAAATTCCGAAACAAGATCGGGCTGGATGTAGCACTGGAAGCCCTCAAACGGTATCAGCATCGCCATACCTTCAATCTCGAGCGCCTAATCCATTTCGCTCGCATCTGCCGCGTGGAGAATGTTATGCGTCCCTACCTGGAAACGCTGGTATGAATGGCAGGAACATCGCTGCTTCTGTGCACCAGCGGCTTCTAAAGAGCCAGCGTTAGCGAACTGATGAGCATGCCTGGGTTATGTTTCACTAGCGCACTGATGATAAATCGAATTCGGTATGTAAGGATATGGCCGATGCCAAAGACCAGGGAAGCCAGATCCGAGATTAACTGGCCAGAGACGATCGCTAGATGCTTTGAAGAAGAACGTGTCGTCTACTCTCGCCATGCAAGAATGGAGATGAGGCACGAAGAATTTGGGGCGATTCGAGATCAGGAAGTCTATGAAGCAACTCAAACGTGTGAAGTCGTCGAAACTTATCCTGAGGATCAACCCTATCCAAGTGTGCTGGTGATAGGGATGTCGGCGAACCAGAGGCCGGTGCACGTCGTTTGTGCGTATGATAATGAAGAGGACTGTATCATTGTAATTACGGTCTATCAGCCTGATCCAGGGCGCTGGGATCAGGCGTTTCGGCGGAGAAGAGAATGAAGTGTGTTATTTGCCACGGGCAGGAAATCGAAGTCCAGAAAGTAAGGGAAGAAGTCAAAATCGGCGGTGATCTGATCTATGTGACCGTTGAAGTTCCGGTTTGTCAGACGTGCGGCGAGCGTTATTACGATCGCCGCACGATGCGCTACCTTGAAGAGGTAGAAGCAAAGTTGAAGGCTGGAAAGGTCGATCTGAAAGAAGTGGGCCGCCTTCTGGTTTATGACTAGTACGACTGGATTTCGATCCCGCACGCTTGTGAATTCCCTGTGCTTCCTGGGGAGGCTATTTCCGGTGGAGACGAGCGGGGATTTTTTCTTGCTCCTGGAAAAGATTGCCAGGTTTGTGCCATTTAACCGAAGTGATTGACAGACAGGAGATTGGGTGCGGGGAAGCCGAAGATCCGAAAAGTCACTGAAAACGGATTAGTTACTGATTAGTGACTGGAGTCTACAGGTTACAAGAACCGGCTCATAACCCAAAGGTCGGAGGTTCAAATCCTCCCCCCGCAACCATTTCTTTTCAATCACTTACAAAGATTCCATTTGTTTCCCACCAGAAGTCCCATGTCCTTTCTTTGCCTGTTTGAAAGGTCTTAACCACTGAGACACGAAGGACGCAGAGTAGGAGGTCGTGTAAGACTTCCTAAGCGCGTGGCTCCGAAGGCGTTCGGTGATCTAGAATGGAACTGCAAGCACAAGCGCAATGCTTGAACTAGGAGTGAAGTTCAATACATGGCAAGCATATTCATTACAGGCTCGGCGGATGGCCTCGGGTTGCTGGCCGGGAGAGCGTTGATCGCCCAGGGTCACCGAGTCGTCCTTCACGCGCGCAACGAAAAGCGGGGGCAAGAGGCGCTGGAAAAAGCACCCGGTGCGGAGACCGTCGTAACCGCTGACCTCGGCAGCGTCGATGAGACGAAAAAGTTGGCCGCGAAGGTGAATGCTTTAGGCAGGTTCGACGCCGTCATCCACAACGCGGGTGTATATCAAACCGCCGCGGAAGAGATCTTCAGGGTCAACACCCTGGCTCCTTACATTTTCACTTGCCTCGTTCAGAAACCGCAGCGGTTGATCTATCTGAGCTCCGGTATGCATTTGAGTGGACGAGCGAAACTAGAAAGTTTCAAGACGGGCGTCGATCGCATCACCTACTCCGATTCGAAGTTACACGTCTTAATGCTTTGTAAGGCTGTGGCGCGGAAGTGGTTGGAGGTTTACGCGAACACAGTTGACCCCGGTTGGGTCCCTACCAGGATGGGCGGACCAAATGCCCCGGATGATCTGGAAAAAGGATACGAGACCCAGGTGTGGCTCGCGACAAGCGACGACGAAAAGGCTAAGGTCAGCGGCCGATATTTCTTTCGTCAAGCCGAGAGCCGCTATAATCGGCAAGCCGATGATGTGGAGTTGCAGGACCAGTTCCTGAGACTGTGCGAGGAGATCACCGGAGTTCCATTTCCATAAAGCCGGCAGGCCGGATGAAGGTACGAAGAATTAACCTCAGAGGCACTAAGGACACAGCGGGGAACTGCCCTGACAAGTCTTCCTCCGTGTCCTCTGTGTCTCTGTGCTTTAGATTCTAGTGGAGCCGCAGCCGATTGCGCCACAAGCCCTCAGGCCAGTAATAAATCAGCAGCGCGGGAATCCAGATCACCAGCCCCAGCAGGACGAAAATCGGTGGGTCATCGGGTGCTTTCCTCCAGACGTAAATAGCCGCCCAGGTGAGACAGGTAGTCGCCAGCATCACGTACTTTCCTGAAGATGGCATTAAGTCTGTATGTCGGCGAATCAGGAACAGCAGTACCCAGGAGGCCACCGTAATGGACACGGCGACGAGAAAAGGGCCAAGTGTCGGATTGTTCTCCCAACCGGGTCCCAACGCCACTAAGGACAGCAAAGCGACCACAGAAAGCATTCCGCCCAAGAAGAACGCGCTGACGTATTGGATTATTCTCAAATGGTTTCTCTTCTCGTTTGACACTTTACTGTAGAGAGATCATTTTTACCAATATCAAAACACAGGCACAGAGGAAACAGAGCAGGGCCGCTCTGAAAAAGCACGAGTCCTCCACTGCGTCCCAGTGGTTAACTTTCAACGGTAGGGGCTCAAGGCCTCAGCCGTGTCCGTCGGCAACCGTGAGCAGAGCGGCGTGCTTGAGAACACGTCCGCACAATAGCTCACGATCCGCCAGCAATTCGCGGAAAGCAAGCGCAGCGGCGCCTCGCAGCCGGATGTCCAGACCGAGACGACTCACCACTATTTCCGGGAGCTCATCAAGATAGGGAAGCGTCAACTGCGCTACCTGCTCACGGATGATTGGAAGCAACAGGTCTTCACCTACGATCAAATCGCCGCCCAGAACGATAATCTCCGGATTAAAGAGATGAATTAAATTTGAGATTGCCAGGCCAAGAGCCTTTCCTGCCCGCTCCAGCACAGCCTGTGCAGCCGGGTTGCCCTGGCGGGCTCGCTCGAAAACTTCGGTAACGCGCATCGACGACGGAGAAATGTCGCCCTCGAATCGTTCCACATACTGGCGGACAATGTTGGGACTGGAGGCAATCGCTTCCAGGCAGCCGCGCCGACCGCACCGGCAAAGATCATCTGCGGTGGGGTCGAACTTACAGTGGCCCAGCTCGCCCGTCATATTCTGCCAGCTCTGGACAGGCTTCCCGTCCAGACAGATCCCGAGTCCGATACCGCGCTCGGCAATCACAAAGAGACCATTCGGATGATGATTCAGAGCGCCCAGCCAACGCTCGGCCTCAATGCAGGTGTGCTTGTCGTGTTCTAGAAAGACCGGAAGCTCCAAGGCCTTCTTGAGCTCGCTGACCAGCGGGAACTTTGACCAGCCGAGATTCACGGCAGTGAGCCTTCCCTCACGATCGAGGGTACCGGGATAACTGATCCCTACGGCAAAAACACGAGAGGCATGGGCCGGAGGGAGATCACGCAAGACGCGCCGGATTCCCTTGACCACCTGCTTAACCTCGAGGGGCTCTCCAAAGCGAAGATCCTCTTCCCAGCGACAGCGGATATCACCTACAAAATTTGAAAGGGCGAAACGAATCGCTCCACCTTCCAGATCGACGGCTACGAAGTACC
>DATGOF010000327.1:0-4548 GCA_035306285.1 Acidobacteriota bacterium
CGGTAATGCCACGCTCAATTGGCGTGGGATCATAGGGGTCAGGCAAGTGTGCCGTCTGGGCTTTTTGGACCATATTCACGTACTCGGGAGACATCAGGTAGCCACCATCGGAGGCGCCGGGAAGCTCAGCGGCCTTTCCTCCCTCCCCCCAGAGATTCCCCTGTCCAACATCGTGGTCGTCAGGAATAGTAATGGTTGGTCGGTCTTTGATGATCTCGCCGAACTGCCGGCCGAAAAGGAGCCACGCTGCCGTGTGGTGCGCATGGTCATAACTTTGATCTCCGGAGAAGAAAAGAAGATCGGGATCCTGGGCCTTCAGGTTCCTCACGATGTCATCTCGCATGCCCCGGTCAGTATTGGAATTGCCGGTGAACGCGGCTACGACGATCTCATCTTTCTCTACCGGATCTCGTCGAATGGTTCCCTCGTAAACCGCACCTCCGGCATGCACCACACGATAGCGAACCGTGCGAGAGTGATCCCAGTCTTCAATCCGAAAGACAGCTTGCCATCCCGTCTCGTCGACAGGGGCTGAAGCCAGAGTCCGCCACCCGTTGTCTTCTTCAATTTGGAGATCCACTGAACGTTCTTCGCCCGGCTGAAGAGGGTAGAGTTGGGCGCTGAGTTTTAAAACCCCATTTTGAACCGTGTAGAGTGCGAAGCAAATGACCTGATCCCGTGCCACAGCAGGAATGGTTGGCGGCCCTCCGGTTCTCTGGATGGTAATCGGCTCCGGTTGTACTTCTTGCTGCTGAGGTGCAGGGTGTGCCTCTAGATAAAAAGCTGCAAAAACGGACGCAACAATAACGGCCCAGCGCGACAAACACATGATCTCCTCCCATCCATGCTTCTTGAATTTTTGCCTGGAATTGCGCAATCCAAACGGCACACTGTCTTCTAATGATCCGAGGACGGCTATAGTCTTGCGACCACTTTCCGAAGACGACTCAGCCCTTCGGCCAGGTCTTCCTCGGGAATGTTCAGCGCTGTTCTAAAGCGAATCGACCGGGGCCCGCACCCCAGGATGATCACCCCTTGCTCAAAGAGTTCTCCGCGGAGTCGGTCGCGAGTCATGGTATCAGGCAAGTCAACGGCGCACAAAAGTCCCAGACCTCGAGCATTCGACACCACATGAGGGAAATCAGCTTCTAGAGCTTGCAGTTCTTTCATCAACAACTCTCCCCTCGATCGTGCAATCTCAAGGATGTCCTCCGACTCATAGATATCGAGGATCATCCGGCACCGCACCATATCAACCAGGTTTCCACCCCAGGTGGAATTGATTCGGCTCGAGACCTTAAAGACGTGTTCGGGCACTTCATCGATTCTGGAAGAAACCATGATCCCGCAAACCTGGCTCTTCTTACCGAAAGCAATGATGTCGGGGAGGACATAATGTTCTGCAGCCCACATCTTCCCTGTCGTGCCAAACCCGGTTTGTACTTCGTCGTAAATCATCAGGACTTCGTACTGATCACAAAGTCGTCGGACCGAGGCGTGAAATTCGGGGCGGAAGTGGTTATCTCCGGCTTCACACTGGATCGGCTCCAGAATCACGCAAGCAATGTCCTGGTTCCGTTCCTGGAGTAAGCGTTCAATCTGTTGAAGCGACTCTGCTTCGTCCCGAAGCACTGTCTCGCGGTTCACTCCTTCCATGGGAAAACGACAGCGAGGATTGAGCACACGAGGCCAGTTGAAAGTTGGAAAATAGCGGGTCTTGCGGTGATCCCAGGTATTGGTTAAGGAAAGTGTGTAGCCGGACCGACCATGGAATGCGTCCTGAAAATGAAGTACCTGAAACCCTCGCTCCTCGGTGAGTCCATTCTGAAAATTCTTCTGTACTTTCCAGTCAAAGGCCGCCTTGAGTGCATTTTCAACGGCCAGAGCCCCTCCATCAATAAAAAAGAGATACTTCATCGGCTCAGGTTTGGCGGCGCGAGCAAAAGATTGGACGAACTCAGCCAATTCTCGAGAATAGAGATCAGAATTGGAAGGCTTTTGAACGGCGACCTTACCAAGTCTCTCGCGCGATTCGGGTGAGGCCAGTTGAGGATGATTAAAGCCAAGGGGCAACGTGGCAAAACAACTGAAAAAATCCAGGTAAGTCCGGTTGCTTCTTAGGTCGTAAATACGCGAGCCTTGACTGCGTTCCAGGTCGGCTACGATTTGCAATCCATCCCCCAGCATATAGGTCTGGATGATTGGATGAACCGACGCTGCCGTCACACTCACTCCTGCCTCTTCCATCGAGTTCCTTGTCTGGTGTCTTCCAGGATTATCCCTTCTGCGGCCAACTGATCACGAATGAGGTCGGCACGTTCGAAATCTTTCCGGGCGCGCGCCTCTTCTCTCTCCTTGATCAACAATTCGATCTTTTCATCCTCGAGAACCGGTCTCTCGAGCTGAAATACATCGAAGATTTGATTCACATCGCGAAACAGCCTGAGGATGACGTCGCGATTTCCGGAACCGACAAGCCCTTCTTCCAGAAGGAGATTACCCTTACGAACAAGTTCAAAAATTGCCCCCAGAGCTGCGGAAGTATTCAAGTCGTCATCCATGGCTTCTTCGAATTCTCGCCGGGCTTCCTCAACCGCATCACTCAGGCCTGGATCGTCCGGCCTGCCGTCGGGCACTTCAAGCACCTTCTGGAGAAAATCATTGACACGCTGAATCGCGGCCATGGATTGCTCCACTCCTTCGAAGGTGAAATTCAATTGTTTTCGATAATGTACGGAGAAGAGGAGATATCGCAGAGCCAGCGGATTACAGCCACGATCAATGAGGTCTCGAAGCGTATAGAAGTTGCCCAGCGACTTGGACATCTTTTGTCCTTCAACAATCAGATGAGCACCATGCACCCAGTGCCGGACGAACGGTTTGCCTGTCGCTGCTTCACTCTGAGCGATTTCATTTTCATGGTGAGGAAAAATCAGGTCGACGCCACCGCAGTGAATGTCAAAGCTTTCTCCCAAGTATCGCATGCTCATCGCCGAGCACTCGATGTGCCAGCCTGGCCTACCGGCCCCAAGAGGCGTGTCCCAGTATGCTTCTCCTTCCTTCCTGGCTTTCCACAACACGAAATCGCGAGGATTCTCCTTACCGTATTCATCCTCGTCGATTTGCCCTTCCTGCTCTAGGTCCTGCGGATCAAGCCCGGACAGCTTGCCGTAATCGTTGAACTTGGAGATACGGAAATAGATCGAGCCATTGCTTTCATAGGTGAAGCTTTTTCCCTTGAGGCGCAGTATCAGCTTCACCATTTCTTCGATGTGTTCCGTAGCCCGGGGCATCACTTCGGGTCTCTGGATGCGAAGGGTCTTCATGTCCTGAAGAAATGCCTCTTCATACCGCCTGGTAAACTCCTGGATCGAAACACCCTCTTTGCGAGCGGCCTCGATGATCTTGTCTTCAACGTCGGTAATATTCATGACGTGGAGAAGGCGGTAGCCTTTGTAGATCAGATATCGCCTCAAGATATCCTGGAACATAAACGTGCGGAAGTTCCCGATATGGACAAAACTATAAACGGTGGGGCCACACGTGTACATGTGAACTTGGTTGTCCCTCATCGGACGCAACGGTTCAACTTGCCGAGTCAATGTGTTGTAAAGCTTTAAAGACATCCCTTCTCCGGGCAACGATCTTATCTGAAAACGGGAGACGAGGACAACCAGACCAGAGGGAGCTTTGGCGGTCGTCTTATTGTTCTAGAGATACTGTCGGGCCAGGAATCTTTGTTAGATAAAGATTCCCCTCATGAAACATCAGCTCGAGTGAGGGGTATTGCTGTCTCAGTTCATTCCACCCGGGTTCCTGCGTAAGTAAGAGATACCGTTCCTGGGGGTTTTTTCGCATGTACATTTCCAATTCCTGATGTCCCGATACTGCTTCAACAGTGGTTCTGTAATCGGAGTAGTATCTGGCTGAATGGTGAAAATAACGATAAAGAACTAACGGCTCTTCCTCCGATATCAGCGGATTGGCGACAGCAACAACGGACCGCGTGGAATGATGGGCTCCCAGGACAGGAGCGGCTTTCCAGTAAGTCAGGGCGGCCATCATAGTCATCCCGGCTACCAGGGAAAGGAAGAGGCTTAAAGATCGCCTTCTTCGGTATTCATGACGAGCAATGCCCACGGCTGCCAGGACAGGGAGGGTGATCAACAGACCCGTCGTAACTGAGTTGTAGGCAAGGAGAAAACCAACTATAAGAACGAGAACAATGACGATACTGAAAGCAGCCAGCAGTGACAACTCGATCCGCATCAGGCGATGACTGATCACATCTCCGCCTATGTACCGATCCCATTCGAGGCCGCTGAGCATTGCCAGAGCCGGCAGTACCGGCTGGATGTAGCCGGCAAGCTTACTTGAGCTGAGAGAGAAGAAGGCAAGCGGAATCAGGACCCAGAGCCAGAGAAATATCAAGATCGTCGTCTGTTCGTCGTGGATGCGCCTGCGCAATCTCCAGAGCCGTTGAACTGAAGATCCGGTAAAAAACACCCAAGGAAAAGCACCCACCAGAAGAACCGGAAGGTAATACCA
>DATGOF010000328.1:0-3992 GCA_035306285.1 Acidobacteriota bacterium
TTCAGGAAACACGTTGGTGGAGTAAATTCGCTGAATCTCGCCAATAGCTTTTTCGAGCTGCTCACGGTTTGCATCGAAGTAATCTCGATGGTTGCTGCTGTAGTACTCTCTCAATCGCTCTGCCACCTGTTCAACCGTCCCCAGCGCATCACCGACCTCCTGAAGAATCTGTACGCCGGCGCGCTTGATAAAAGGAATGTCCGGACTGATTCTCCCTTCCGCCAGAGCTTCATCCATGGCAGGGCCAGGGAGCTTGTGGATATGCGTCGGGCGGTTGTGGCAGTCAATACAATCCATTACGCGCTTCGGAGCGGCAGCGATTTCTTCATCTGTGAACTCAGAACCATCCGCCCGATATTCGACCACCCTGCCGTCTGAGTAGGTTACTTGTATCCAGGGAATCTCTTGCCGCCGGTCGTCGGCCGCGATATAGACGGTTCGTTTGTTCGGATCGACGTGCCAGCTGTGAATGCCTTCAGTATCAGGGTGGTGGCCTCCACCAATGTGCATGAGAAGGACCGTCTGCATATGCGTGTTGGTTTCATCCTCCATGTAACGGTCAATTACGCGCATGCGGTTACCGGCAAAGCGCCCAGGCCAGTGGCATTGTTCGCAGGTGTCCTTCGAGGGGCGCAGGCTTTCAACCGGGGCAGGGATGGGGCGTTCATAACTGTTGAACGTAACTGCTAGAACCTGTCCCATGCCTGAAAGTTTGGAGCGAAAGAACCAGGGAGCGCCTGGTCCGATATGGCATTCGACGCACTCTACTCTTGAGTGAGGAGAAATTTGATAGGCAGCATATTCTGGTTCCATGACGGTATGACAGACTTCGCCACAGAACTCGCTGGAATCCATGTAGACGACACCTCGATAGCTGACGATGGAGATAATCAGAAGATTGATGACGGTCAGAAGACTGACGCCGATCGCAGCCCTCCGAACGCGGCTCTTGTTCAGATCAATGGTCGGATAAGGAAGCGGCGCCTCCTCCTGGCCGGTCTCACGGGCCTTCCTTTTTTGTCTCTTATCGACGTAAGCGCCCAGGGGGATCAATAAGAGACCGAAGACAAAAATGCCCGGGAGAATAAGGAAAGCCATCAATGCGATGTAGGGAGAGTCGGCGTATCCCATGACTCCCAGGATCAAGAACGCGATGATGACGAGGGCGGAGACGGTTGTCAAACTGGCACCGAAGAGAGTGATCCAGTTGCGGCTGAAAAGCCTGAGTAGGGGTACGAGCAACTTTCGAGGCATTGACAACTCCCTTTTCGCTACGTGCTGTTTGGTATTTTCAGACTATCCAGTGTCCTTTCCTGGTTAATTAAAATTCGATTCCTATTGATAAGAATTCGATGCTGCTGCGACCCCCGCTCCTTCCGGACAGGAGAAGCCTGCCTTTCTGAGGCTGTGCTCCAAAGCATGAAGGAAATAAAGCACCCTTTCCGGTCGACTGTTCTCTCCCATCAGGCCGACTCGCCAGACTTTTCCCTTCAGAGCTCCCAGCCCTGCTCCAATTTCAAGATTGAAGTCCTCAAGGAGCCGCTTTCGAACTTTTCCATCATCCACGCCAGAAGGTATCGCGACGGTATTGAGACTCCACAGGCGGAACTCGGGGGCAACATGCATTTTCAACCCCATAGCCTCAATTCCAGCCACCAGTGCCTTGTGATTGCGTTGGTGTCGATTCCACCGTTCTTCTAGACCTTCCTCAAGCACCAGTTTGAGAGCTTCAAATAAAGCGTAGTTCATGGAGACGGGTGCAGTATGATGATAGCTCCGGTCCTCTCCCCAGTAATTCTGGACGAGACTCAAATCGAGATACCAACTGGGGCACGGTGTCTTTCGCCTCTTAAGCCGTTCGGCCGCTCGGTCTGAGACAGTGAGAGGAGCGAGTCCGGGGGGACAGCTGAGACATTTCTGAGTTCCGCTGTAACAAATGTCAATGCCCCAATCGTCGATCGGAAGGGGCATTCCTCCCAGAGACGTGACCGCATCTACTAGTAACAGGGAATCGAACTTGCGACAGATATCCCGAATCGGTTCGATAGCTTGGTGAACGCCGGTGGATGTCTCGGCGTGCACAACGGCAATAACTCGCGGGCGTATCTTTTCAGCAGCTTGCGCAAGTTCGGTTTCGTTGATCGGATCACCGAAGGCCGATTCAACAACACTGCAGTCTGCTCCGCAGCGTTTCATCATCTCCAGTATTCGCCCTCCAAAAAAGCCATGAATTGCAACCAGGACAGGATCGCCCTCTTCAACAAAATTCATTACGGCTGCTTCCATTCCCGCAGTGCCGGTTCCAGAAATGGGAATCGTGAGCTGGTTTTGGGTGCAGAAAACCTGGCGAAGGTACTCCTGGATTTTATTCATGATTTGAAGAAAATCAGGATCTAGGTGGCCCAGGAGTGGACGGTTCAGTGCGGCAAGCACGCGTGGAGGGACATTTGAGGGTCCAGGACCCATTAGAATTCTTTCAACGGGGTATTCAAGAGGTTTCATTATCATTGGTTCCAGACATTGAATTGATTGACTCGACCAAAATTGCAACAGGAGTATAACAGGGGTCGCGGAACGCTTAAAGCCTGCTGGTGCTTCTGCTCCTCCGCCCCCGAAAACCTTGATACCACTTATCCTCTGGTATGCTGCATGCTTATAAATTATTCTGAAGGGCCCGGAGGAGAACTCCGGATAATTCGACACGTGGTTTGATTTGAATAAGTACACCAAGCCGGGTTTATATATGCAGGTAGCAAGGAGGATGAATGATAAAGCGAATTCTACTGGCGACCGATTTCTCTAACCTTTCTAGACGCGTTCTTTTGTATGGGGCAGATGTAGCCAAAAAGACGGGAGCTTCCATTATTCTGGTGCATGGAATTAATATGCCCCGCTGGATGGAACATCCCGAAGCTCCAGGAGAAAAGGCCATTTGTGAGATGGCCGAGAGACGGCTAGAACAGTGTAAAGCCCGCCCCGAGCTAGAGAATCTTTCTGTTGAGACCAGAGTGTTCACGGGCCCCATCGAAGTCGGAATACAGAAGATCGCCAGGGAAATGAATGTTGATATTATCCTGGTTGCCAAGCACGGAAGAAATGTACTGGAGCGCTTCTTTCTCGGGTCAGTTACGGAAAAGATCTTGCGGACGAGCAACGTGCCGGTTCTTGTTCTCGCAGACCGAGGAACAGACAGCGTTGACTGGTCCCGAATCGTTTGCGCCGTGGATTCTTCGGCGGTAACAAACCGTTTGTTAGGCTATGCTGCTCGCTGGTCAAGAACGTACGGGGAGCGGCTTATTGTTCTTCATGTTGCTGACCTGGAACCTGACACACTGGCGTCAATGCGTCCTTCTAAAGACATCTTCGAGCAATATGCAGAGGATAAGAAGGCAGAGCTAAGGGGTGCTTTGGCCCACCATGATCAGCCTCCCCACGTCCAATTTGAAGTAAGGCGGGGAAAACCTTATTCGGAGATCATTCTTGTCACAGAAGAAGAACGGGCCAACCTCTTGATTATTGGTGCCAGGGGAGACTGGGTGGAAAAAGGAATGGGCATCGGATCCACTGCGAGAGCCATACTCCAGAACGCCACCTTTCCGGTTCTTGTCTTTCCCGGTTAAAGTAGCGGTTGCGCGAGTCTGATTGTTGCCGGAGATCTACGTTTTGCTGGTCGTCTAGAAAGGAGATTTAAAAATGGCGCGGATCAGAAAGATTCTGGTTCCTATCGATTTCTCTGAACCCAGTCGAAAGGCGCTACCGCATACCCGTGAACTGGCAAATCGGTTCGATTCAGAAATCGTAATACTCCACGTCCGAACTCCTTACGCAGACGATCCCAATCGGCCCGAGTTGAGGTTTCTTGATGAAGGAAAGTACCAGGCATGGACCGAGGAACAAGTGGACCGGCTCTCCAAGGAGATCGAAGAGCATCACCGGGTTTCTACTCGGATCATTCGTGACATTTCTCCTGCTTCAGGAATTCTGGAGTATCT
>DATGOF010000329.1:0-8703 GCA_035306285.1 Acidobacteriota bacterium
TCACGAAAAAGGCAGCTGTCTGCTTCGACTTCGGCTGCAATACCAGCCGATAAGTGTTTCGACCGTCGATTTTTTCCTGGCCTAGCAGACGGATTTCGTAAGCTTCCTTCAAGGCTGCGGGATCAGAGCCAAACCCAAGCAGGAGAAACTCCGTCTTGTCTTTATGGGTGCCCAGCTGATAGCGCTGAGCCTGTCTCAGGGAAGGCTGATAGAAAAGAACCTCACTACCCGCAATGGTCAAAACATTTTTGCTAGGCTGTTCGATATCCTTTCTGAGATAGGTGTCGCCACCACTGCGCAGAAAATAAAACTTACCTCGCTCACCCTGATCGAATTCACCAAGGATGTCAGTCCACTTACGCTGCAGAATGTCGGCGCTCATGGACTGGAGCTGATCCCCCTTCTGGTCCATACGCGATAACACCTGTTCGAGACTGAGAGACTGTCCCTGTAAAAGGCCGCTGAAGAGAAGGGCCAGAATAACCATAGGGAAACCGAGTACTTTGTGCTTTCTCATTCTGCTTACTTAAGACTGATTTGGAGAAAGGTGGTTGCACAGTTTTTGAAAATTGGAAAACGAGCTTTACCTGCGCGTCGGCAAGATTCTGGCGAATTCTGACACGCTAGCGTCCCTTCTGGCGTGAACTGACGGGTTCTCTCGCTAGATGCGGACTTTTTCTCTCCTTGTCCTTCAAGACCTGATCTTCGGCTTCATCCTGCTTCTGGAGTTCGGTCGGCTGATTGGAGGTAAAGTAGGTTCCGTCAAAAACTTCGCGCGGCGTCAGAAAGATAAAACCGAGAATCAACGCGCAGAGAATATCGTACTGCCAGCTTCCTCGCTTGTATCTCCAGTAGATGATTCGAGCAATGGTCTTCATGGTTTTCTGCATCAAACGCGGCTAGATGCTCTGGGGCTCGACCGCGTAATAGAGATTCTCTACGCGATTGAGGATTCGGCCGTCTCTCATCTCCAGGATCCGTCCAGCAGCAGAAGCAGCTTCCGGATCATGCGTGATCATAACGATCGATTGGCCATACTTCTGATTCAGTTGCTGCAACATTCGCAGGACCATCTGGGAATTTTCTGAATCCAAGTTTCCGGTGGGTTCATCAGCCAGCAGAATGGCAGGTCGGTTAATCACAGCACGGGCGATTGCTACTCTCTGCTGTTCACCGCCGGACAATTCATACGGCTTATGGTGAAGCTTATCTTCCAGCCCGAGGAGCTTCATGATCTCACGGGCACTTGTCTCCTCTAAATTCCCATTCCCGTGAATTCGTCGCGCCAGCTCGATGTTGTCTTCTGCTGACAATGTCGGGAGAAGATTGTATCGTTGAAAGACGAAACCGATTTTCTTTCTTCGAATCTCTGTTCTCTGGGCATCGTTCACTGAGCTGATGTCGATGCCTTCGATCCAAATCCTTCCGGACGTCGGCGTCAGGAGGCCACCCAGCAGGTGCAGTAGCGTGGATTTCCCGCAACCGCTCGGCCCCATAACGGCTACGAACTCTCCTTCATTGACGGTGAGATCCAATCCACGCAGGGCAGGCACTTCCACCTTGCCGACGCGGTACACCATTTGCAGATCCTCGGCGATGAGAATCTTCTTCTGATCTCCCCTGCCGAAGCTCTTATTCATAACCAAGGGCTTTCACCGGATCCAGTTGTGCGGCCTTAAAAGCGGGATACAGGGCACCCAGCGCCCCGCCACCCACCGCCATCAACAATGCAGCAAAGCGCCATTCCAGCGGGACGTCAACAGGCACGCTTGGAAATGCGACCAGGATCATCTGAATCGCAACCCAAGTTAAAATGAAGCCAAGCACTGCCCCGAGAGAACAGATTACTAGTGATTCCTTTAGAATCAACTGGATAATATATCTTTTCGATGCCCCAAGGGATTTTAAAATCCCAATTTCTCGCGTCCGCTCAGTGATCGTACTGTACATTGCCAGCAAGATGATCAGAAAACTGATCGCCACTGAGATGAAAACCATCGCCGTCAAAAACTGTTTGAAGACCGGCGTAGTAGAGGTCATCATCTCCTCTAAATCTGCTGTCTTGCTTATTTTATAATGTTGCATCCGTTCCTTCAATCGTTCGAAGACAGCGTCAACATCAGCCCCATCTTGAACTTTGGCGAAAAACATTGTGGCCTTATCGGGAGTTCCATTCATTTCCTGGAGTATTGGAAGAGACATTAAAACTCTTGCCGCGGTTCCTTCCTGAAACACTCCACTGATCCTGAACTCTCGCCCCAAAAGCTCCAGAGTATCCCCGACCAGAAGATCATTTGCCCTGGCATAGATGGTATCGATAATGACCTCATCCGGTGCTTCGAAGAACTTGCCGTCCACCATCGTCAACGATTCATTGACTTCGCGAAAACTCTCTTCTTCGATTCCGAATACAACGTGGAAGCGCTCGCTGATAAACTTCACCAGGATTGGAGTCGCTGCCTCGATCCCTTCCACTTCCTCGATCACCCTTACCAGGCCCACCGGCAGAGTTCCGGAGTTTAATGCCATGAAGAGCGATGCGTCGGGAGACTGAATCATAAAATCACCGCCGATGCGCCGTGTCCTTTCAGCAGTGTCATTAAGCTGTCCATAGCTCAGCCCCACACTGACCAGTATGAGAACCACACCCAGGGAAACAGCGAGCGAACTCACGATCGTGCGAGCCGGCCTCTGCCTGATATTCGAGAAAATGTGCTTAAACATTGGAAGAGTAGTTACTCCGTCTCATCGGAGGAGTCGACTTCTATCAGCTCGGCTCCTGGGGGTTGCGGAATGAAGAACGCACCCTCTTTAATTTCTTGATTAATCTGTACTCTCTCAGGATCAAATTGAAAACGGATCTGGTACCGATCCAGCGGACGCTCGATTGTCACCTGTGAGCTCATCAAAGCACCATCGACTTCCAGATCCTGGCTATAATGAACAGCACTGACTATTTTCCCATCCCGATAGTACTGCTGACGGACCAATCTCATACGGCTCCGTTCAATCCACAATCGTCGCACCAGTTCGAGCACGGGCGAATCTGCCGACACTTGTACGATCGAAATGACATAGTACCTAAAGCGTGTGTCCTGATCTTCCTCCAGGAAATATCGTAATTCCGGTGAAGCCGTCGGTATAGCTTCCACCATGATTCCTTCCAGGATGTGTGACGGGCGGACATTGTAGATGGGATTCTCTTCTTCTGTCGCAACATCCGCATCGCCTGTCACATACTGATTCCTTGAAGGAATCCACACCTGGAACCGGTTCTCGGTCGACGCCATAGTCAAGACTGAAGAATTCGTCAAAGGATTCAAAATATTGACGAAAATCGCTTCCGGCCGTTCGGCAACTAGATAACCGTTAGCCTTTCGATATCTTTCCAGGTACCCGTCATCCACGGAACCTCCGGTCAATTCGACTTCGAAACGAGACACGATGAGGTTGTCAAAGCCGGCATAACGAGTGTTAATAAACTCGATTAGTTGATCCAGTGAGGCAGTCTGCGCCTCTTCGTAAGCCGCAGGTATCTCAACTGCTTGCCGCTCTTTAACCGCCCCGCATCCGGCCAGCAGCAGGATGCTAAAAAGCAAAATCCACTGTTTCATACAGCCTCCCCTTGCGGGGTCTTGCGCCGCATCTTGTACCAGAAGGCAACTCCTGCGATCAGGAAGAGAACGAAAAGTATCATTCCGACCAGTTGAATGTTATCCTCCAGGAACTGCCGTGCCAGCTCTCCATACAAGACAGCCAGGATTCCCCACATGAAATAGCGGATACTTCGTCCGACCAACACAGCCAGAAAAAAGCGTCGGTAGGAAATCCCGGATATTCCTGCCGCCAGAACAAACACTTTGAAAGGGGTGGGTGGGGGCAAAATGGAAGGGATCACGACTGCCCACAGTCCCCATTTGCGGTACATTTCCAAGACCTGGTTCAGATTTCGCCCTCGCAGCTTCCTGTGGACATAATTCTCGCTTCGACGGCCCACCAGGTACAGAAGCGAACAACCGGTCACCGATCCCATGATCGTCATTAGAACGTAGTAAGACATCCTTTCCCAGGTTTGACCCGTAGAAAGAATAACGATCAGTATGTCGTTTCCTTCGGGGACCGATAAGAACGAGGAGTCCGCCAAAGCCACCAGAAAAAGCCCGGGCCCCCCCAGTGTGAGTGCCGTTGAATAGATGTACTGGCCAAAGGTCCTGACGTAGTCCCAGATGCCGGCGGCTAGAAAAAGAGTGATCATTGTCAACACCGGTTGTGTGATACGCTGCAGCCCGGTTCCGCTTCCGCTATGAAGAGATCACCCAAGATCAATTTCATTCGTCCTCTCACCAACAATCTGTCCTGGTATTGAGCGAGAAAGTTTTTCGGCCGCCAGTAGCATTCGCTGTGAAGATTCAATCTCTCGCAGATAACGGGATTTCATGTTATCAGATCTTTGACTCCTTAAGCCGCCATGATGTGGTGTTAGAATGTTGAACTCGTGCAAAGGTCACACTCCCAAAAAGGGGTGGTATCACACAGACAAGCCCGGTCGCTCGCGGCGCCTCCGGCGCTGTCTTACCTGGTTCAAAAGGTATAAGTTGAGTTCAACCGAAGGGCCTGTTTGAGACCTGCTTAAGAGCAGGTGGAGTCTCAAAAGAAGGAATGGACAAAAGCCGGATCGAGAAGGAGAAACGTGCCTTCGTGCACATTTACCGCGAGGAAGTCCTCCCCCACCGGAACCGGAAGGTCAAACTGCTGGGCAGAAAATGTAGCCCCACCATTATCTCCACCTTTCTCGGCTTCGAAGTGAAAGCCGGCCGCAAACGGATCACCTGCCCTGACAAAACGACTGCCCGCTACTTGAAAATTTTCACCGAACTCGGTCTGGAAGAGGTACTAATACCCTACGATCCAACGCGAACGGCTGGAATCCTCCCCTCCCTGGAGAGCCATTTTCTCCGGATTAAGGAACTCCTGGCAGACGAAAAGCTTGCCGAATCAGAGCGCAGAAAAGCGACTCGTCAAACGTACCAACAGCTACGGAAACAACTGAAGGGGGGAGCTCAATAGAAGCTCCATTTCGGCAGTTACGAAGTCGCTCTGGAGAATCGGCCCGCATGGCCTGAAAACCATACGGACCGACAATCGCGCTTACTTCTTGTCATCGACATCAACATACTCGGCGTCGATCACTTCATCCTCCTGCTCCTGGCCGGTTTCCTGTGGCCCAGCCTGTGGCCCGGTTTCGGCTCCAGGTCCGCCCGCTTGAGCCGACTGGTACATGATCTCGGCCAGCTTGTGGGATGCCGCCGTCAACTTCTCGACCGCCCGATTGATCTCATCGGCGTCACTTCCTTCCATCGCCTTGCGGGTCTCTTCCAGAGCAGCCTCAATCGATTGAGCGTCGCTGTCACTGATCTTGTCGCGATTCTCCTTCAGAATCTTCTCGGTCGAATAAACAAGACTGTCGGCCCGATTTCTTGCTTCGATCTCGGCCTTTTTCTTGCGGTCTTCGTCCGCGTGGCTCTCAGCTTCAGCCACCATTCGCTCGATTTCCTGGTCATCCAGACCGCTCGAAGCAGTAATAGTGATCTTCTGCTCCTTGCCGGTTCCCCGATCCTTGGCACTCACGTTCAAGATGCCGTTGGCATCGATGTCGAAGGTCACTTCGATTTGGGGCACACCCCGTGGAGCGGGAGGAATACCGACCAGATGGAACTTCCCGAGAGACTTGTTGTCCCTCGCCATTGGCCGCTCACCCTGGACAACATGGATTTCCACCGAAGTCTGGTTGTCAGCCGCCGTCGAGAACACCTCAGTCTTACGAGTTGGGATCGTCGTATTGCGCGGAATCAACACGGTGTTGACTCCACCCAGAGTTTCGATTCCGAGTGACAGAGGCGTAACGTCCAGGAGCAGAACGTCCTTGACGTCGCCACCCAGGACCCCGGCCTGTACCGCCGCTCCGATCGCGACCACTTCGTCCGGGTTGACGCCTTTGTGAGGATCCTTTTTGAAGAACTCCTTCACCAGTTCCTGAATTTTCGGAATACGGGTCGAGCCCCCAACCAGCACGACTTCGTCAATCTCCTCCGGTCTCTTTCCTGCATCTTCCAGGGCTCTCTTACAGGGAGCCAGAGTTTTCTGAAGAATATCCTCCACCAGTTGTTCGAATTTTGCTCGCGTGAGTTTGAGCGTCAGGTGTTTCGGCCCACTTGCGTCGGCGGTGATAAAGGGAAGATTGATTTCAGTTTCCTGAGCCGACGAGAGCTCGATCTTGGCTTTCTCCGCAGCTTCTTTCAAGCGCTGCAACGCCATCTTGTCCTGTGAGAGATCGATTCCCTGATCCTTCTTGAACTCCTCCATAATCCAGTCGATAAGACGCTGGTCGATGTTGTCACCGCCCAGATGCGTGTCACCGTTGGTCGCCTTGACCTCGACGACTCCTTCCCCGACTTCCAGAATGGAGATATCGAACGTTCCACCACCAAAGTCGAAGACAGCGATGGTCTCGTCCTTTTTTTTGTCAAGTCCATAAGCAAGAGCTGCAGCAGTCGGTTCGTTGACCAGGCGCAGCACTTCCAATCCTGCGATCTTGCCGGCATCCTTCGTCGCCTGTCGCTGTGAATCGTTAAAGTATGCGGGGACAGTAATGACCGCCTGGGTCACCTTCTCACCCAGATAGTCTTCGGCTGCCGAGCGAAGCTTCTGCAGAATCATCGCTGAAATTTCCGGTGGAGAGTAGCGCTTGCCTCCCATCTCCACCCAGGCATCGCCATTTTCGGCCTGGAAGACCTTGTAAGGTACCGTTTTGATCTCTTCGGCCACCTCATGGAATTTCCGCCCCATAAATCTTTTAATTGAGTAAACGGTATTCTCAGGGTTGGTGACCGCCTGACGCTTGGCAACCTGGCCGACCAGCCGCTCGCCATTCTTCGTAATAGCCACCACCGAAGGTGTCGTGCGACTACCCTCAGGGTTCGTAATCACACTGGGACTTCCACCCTCCATTACCGCAACAACTGAGTTGGTGGTTCCCAGGTCTATACCGATAATTTTTGCCATTTAAAGCCTCCTTCGGTGCATCTATAGAGTGCTTAAATTATTGCTTATCAATGCTTTTGTCGTCGCTTGAATATATAAGACGAGGCCTCAGTAGTGTCAAGGAAAGGGTGCGAGAAATCTCGGTCCCTCAATGACTTTCCGGAAGGGAGATGGGCGCAATACTGGTTTAGTAGATCAGGACCGGACGGCAGGTCACCCGTACTTTGCTTCTGTTGATCTTCAATTCAACATCGTGCTCATCCGGTTCTTCCGACGCGGGAAGGTAGAAACCGATGGTGTAGCTATTCTCCAGGCGGGACCTCAGATCGGTAAAGAGCCGGTCAAGATATGCGTATTCAGTACTGATATAGGTTTTTCCGGAAGTCACGCCGGTGAGTTGCCGGAAAAAATAGGTATTCATCTGTTCGTTGAACGAGACACCCGGCCCGGAGGGGAACCGCAGGGCAAACGAGACGACAAACAGCTCCACGTCCGTGCCTTGCAGCATCTGCTTGTACTCTTCCAGATGAGCATAGGACTCACGATCGATAGTCGCTGTGAAGAGCACCAGCATCTTGCGCTTTTCGGGGCGCTCACGCAGGAAATCTACTCCTCTGCCCAGCATTCTGCCCACTTCAATGCGATCCACCGCAACTCCCGTGAACTCGGGTCGCATATCCGAAACCGCATTCACCAGGAGGTAGTCTTCTCGAGTGAAATCCTGCAGGACTTTCAGTTCCAGGAAGAACTCCGCCAGCATTGATGGACCGATTGTCGACAGCGGATAGAAAAAATCAGACATGAGGTGGTAGCGTATCTGGTCGACGGCATTCACCATACCCCAGCGTGGATTGCTGACAGCGTGAGGTGCTGTACGGGGGCTGTTTTCGATGAGAAAGGCGTAAGCCGTGTCCACGGTATGCCCACCGAAGTAGCGGATCTCGACGGGCTCTCCGTCTAATCGCAGTTCCACTTCGTCTTTCTTCAGATCGCGAACGTATATGCCGTGTGCACCCTCGACCGTAAAGGTCAGGTACTGGACAGATTGACGTCGATTGGATTGGCCGTACAAAACCGAGGTTGAGAGAATGATCGCCAGTAGAAGGAGTGCCTTGAAGGAGTTCGGGAACAGGGTAAGGCCCTTTCCACGCCTCTGACAATTGCTTGAAGCGAACCTGGTCAAACCGTGTATTGGTCCTCCTTTTCCTCCAGATTGGCGGTCAGATCCCGCAACCTCTGGGTCAACCGCTGCTGGCGCTTCTGAAGAAAGAGGAGGTAGAAAAAGATCAGAGTCCAGATGGCAAGATAACCGGCAACCAGATAAGCGTTCAATTAAGCTACCCTCCTCTCATTAGCTTCCTGTGTCACCTGATCGACAACGAGCTCGTTCAACCTCATCGCTGTCCGAGTCAAAATTAATGTAATCAACAGGAGGCCACAGGCGATAGACGATAAAATCAAGACCTGCAGCATACGAGTTTCCAGATTGGCTCCGCTGCTGGTGATCACTACGGGGTGGATGGTTCTCCACCACCGGATCGACATCCACACGATGGGGACATCAATAAAGCCTATGATTCCGAACACTGCACAGAACTTATACTTGCGATCGCCCTCCGGCAGACTGGAGCGAAGAATTAAATACGCGACATAGATCAACCA
>DATGOF010000330.1:0-6113 GCA_035306285.1 Acidobacteriota bacterium
GAGACGGGCATCTTGCCCGTCGAAAGGGTGGGAGATGACCCATAGGCAGGGATGCCTGTTCTACCGCCGAGGTTACAGCCCGTAGGACAGCCATCCCTGGCTGTCACGTTGAGACGGGCATCTTGCCCGTCGAATCCCGCTGAAAGGACCAGAATTTCACCGCAGAGATAGGGATGAGAAGGCACAGAGAACACCTAGGGCAAGTGTGCTGGAGGTACAGGATAATTCGGGCAACAGATTGCCAAGAAACGAATTATACCGTCCCATGGGTTGGAACAGCTCAGAGCCGGAGTAAGTTCCGGCTAAAGCAAATCCAGAGGCTCGACTGTCCTCCAAGTGAAAAAAGCACATAAAAATTTTGCTATTTGTTCCAGCGCAAAGAACCGCCTCCTGAGATTCCGTAAGCTCACTGCTGTATGGAAGAACAGAACAGCGTTCGAGGTCTGCCCACTGAGCAATGGACAGTCGGCGAGGTTCTGACGCACTACCCCGATACGGCGTCGGTGTTTACCAAGCTCCGCATGGCTTGTGTCGGCTGTGTAATGGCGCCTTTTGAATCGGTCCGAGAGGTCGCAATGATCTACGGCCTCGATCCAAACAGAGTGCTGTGTGCCCTTCATGATGTGTGTCGAGCGGAATCAGCCCGCTGGCAGGAAAGGAATGAAAAGGAGAACGTCTTATGAATCGCTTTGAAATCAATGACACGGTTGGCGAGATCGTTACGCGGCAACCTCAGCTGGCCAGAGTCTTTGAGCAGGTAGGTGTCGATTATTGCTGCGGCGGCAAGAAAACACTCCAGGAAGCATGCGAGGCGAAGGGGCTGGACGCTCAAACCTTAGTCCTGGCACTCCAGGCAGTCGCGTCCAGTGCACCACAGGAAACGGAGTTGAATCTGAGTTCGATGTCGCTGACCGAGCTGGCTAATCATATTGAGGGTACCCATCATGAATACCTGAAATCGGAGCTTCCAAGGCTCGACAGGCTGACCAAGAAAGTAGCAGCCGTTCATGGAGGTGAAGACGAGAGGCTACGCCGGGTAAGGGAGATTTTCCTGGGCCTCGCCGAGGAACTATCCAGCCACACAATGAAGGAGGAACGAGTTCTCTTCCCTATGATTCGAGAACTGGAAGCCGCTCAAACGGCCCCTTCTTTCCATTGTGGTTCATTGTCAGCTCCGATTGCTCAAATGGAATTCGAACATGACGGCACGGGTGAGGCGCTGAAGCAGTTGCGCATCCTGACTGATGAATACACTCCTCCTGAATGGGCTTGCAATACCTATCGAACCATGTTGCATTCGCTGGCTGAACTGGAAAGCGACACCCATCGACACATCCACAAAGAGAACAATGTCCTCTTTCCTCGAGCCTTGCAGATGGAACAGGAGAAGTGTGCGTGAAGCTCGCAACAGTAACCGTGTCACCCGAACCGTCGCTGCCGTGACAACTCAGACCCGACACGGAACTGTTCGCAGCCCGCGCTTCTCAAGCCGGATCGCCACTAGAGGAGGACCGGCTAAGCGGCAGACGGGAACATATCCAATTCCCTCCTCCCCCAAACCGGTTGGGTCTGTTCCCGCGCCGCAACCTGCTTCCGCAGTGATCTCGCAACGTTGGCCGGAACCCGGACAACCAGGATGCATGCACGACAGATGATTACACCAGAGAAAACCGGAGTAGCGATTACAGACTTTGCTGACCTCAGTCAGGCGCACCACGAGCTTGATGCTCTCTTTACTGAACATCAGGTTGCGTTGATCCACTTCGAGATTGAAAAGAGCCTCCAGTTATTGGCTTCATTTCGCAGCGCTATTGAAGAACACATTCGGTTCGAAGAGGAAGATTTAATTCCCTTGTATGGAGAAATGGGGGGCGACAACATCGAGGGTGGACGGGTCGACTTCTATCTCAAAGAACATCGAAAAATTCTCAAATTGCTGGATGTGGTTGAAGAAGCTTTCTCCCAGTCCTCGATCAGAAGAGACGGCGATGGAGCGCGAAGAATTCTAGACATCCTGGAGATGGAACATTCCTTGAAAGCCCTTCTTACCCATCATGATCAACGTGAGGAAAGCTTCCTCTATCCCTTTCTAGATAAGGTCACTAGCCGAGATCAAAAGCGCACTTTGCTGTCGCGCACCGATCTTCCGATTCGCCTGAGACGGATTGCCGAGACCAGAGGAAAATGAACAGAAGAGAAATGAGCAGAAAAAGCAAAGCCCCAAGTGATCTTTAGGGCTCGAGCTTAAAACCTCCAGCGACTTTTCAATCGCCTTTGTAGCTTCTTTGTCCTTGAACCACTTGGGACTCTAAGTACTAGTTTGGTCTAGTCTCACCGGGATGTCAACCCGAATTTCATCAATTTCAAACTTTTTGCAGTGACCGTTTTACTTGTGAGTCCCGGAAAGCAAAGGTCAAAGGAAAAGGGGCCCCCCTTCGCCGGGGATTGGGGAAGCGAAGGGGGGAGGGGATACTACGTTTCAGACAGCGCCCATTCTACCCACACTTGTGAAAGCTAGATTGTGATCCTAATCACACTTTCTGGAGCAAGCCTTCATTTCCACTTTTCAATCCATCAACTGTCCACCGTTGATCTCAATCGTTTCCCCGGTCAGATAACGGGCCTCTTCTGATGCCAGAAAGGTAATCACTGTCGCCACTTCATCCGGTGTTCCCCCCCGTTTCATGGGTATGGTTTCGATGAAACGTTGCATCAGATCGGGATCCGTAAATTCTTCATGAAACGGAGTCAATATAATGCCGGGATTGACGGCGTTGACTCGAATACCCTGACCTACGAACTCCTTAGCCATCGCCTTCGTCAGACAGATCACCGCGGCCTTCGCCGTGGCATAGATGCCGGCACCCGGACCTCCTCCTGTCCGTCCGGCAATCGATGCCACATTGATGATCGCCCCCTTCCCTTTTGCGAGCATATCGGGAAGGAAAGCGCGAGTGACTCGAAAGACACTCTTCAAGTTGAGGTCCATGACGCGATCATAGAGAGCTTCATCCATCTCCTGGATGGAGGCCCGTTCCAACAAACTTCCCGCATTATTGACCAGGATGTCGATCAGTCCCAGTTCCCGATGAGTGGCTTGCTTCAGCTGCGAAACTCCATCCAGAGAGGATAAGTCCGCCTGGATACAGACAGCAGTTCCGTGCTGATCGATAATGTTCTGGCAGGCTTCCATAGCTCCTCTCTCGTTCGAGTTGTAGTGAACGACGACTCGGCCGCCCAGGGCCGCAAACCGCTCTGCCGTTGCCCGCCCAATTCCGCTACTGGCGCCGGTCACTACCACTGTCTTGCCTTGAAAGTCCATGCCCCTCTCCTTTCCATTGTCCATGAGCCAAAAAGCAGTGATGAAAGTCCCACATCGCACAACAGCGACTTTCGCCAGGGTTGATTACAGCCAGGAGGGTAAAATAACAGACCGACCCAAGAATCAGAAGAAGTCTCAGCTCTCGTACGCGAGGCCTATACGACTTGGGCGAGACCTGAGACGTTAGATAGACTAATTCTCGAGATGTGCCTTCTCTTGCTCAGCGAGATGGGATCAAAGGGGCCAAGCGGGTTCTCCGGTCCCACCGGCACGTGGTCAGTGTCTCGGAGCCGAAATCCGTCGGGAGGGCCGAGCCACAGACGCGGTCATGCGGACAAAGCGATTGGGCTGGCCGAAGATTAATTTCCCAGAACAGGAGAGCTTGCGTTGGCGGGAGCGCCGATCGCCCATCGAATCATACCTGTCTCGTCGCAATAAAAGCTTCGCATTTGAGCGGCGTTTGGGCCGAGCGGCCTGGCGCTTACCGCAAAGCTGGTGCCGTCTTCTGAAAGAGAAAACTCGTAGTCGTTTGAGATCCCATCGACTACGGCCCCATCCAGGTAACCTGAAGCGGCGAGTTCCTCCAGAGTTCCGAAGTTTCCATTGCCGGCCGTGGCGGAATACGCCATCTGACTGGTAAAAATGGCGCGAATGGATCCTATCGCTGAAGCCTCCTTTGAGGCGTCCTGCGAGCGGACCAGTGCGGGGAGGGCCAGACCCGCAACAATGCCGATGATCGCCAGCACGAACAGCAACTCGATGAAAGAAAATCCTTTTTCGCAAGATCGAGATCGTTGATTGTCGGCCATACCGTGGATTATTCATGTGAGATGATGTGAAAAAGGTGATCTGAATTACAGAAAATCAAACAAAGGTTTGTTCACGTGAGCGCAGTCACTAGAAATCGTCTCCTGAATTCGCGAGAATCGGCCTATGGCAGCTGTGGCGATTCCTTTTAGCCAGTACCACAAGGTGAAGTGCAGTGGAACCATCATGCTCTCAGTTCTGTCAGCACTGTTGTTGTCGATGACGGACGGGGCGTTGACCCTCAGGCTCCTGGAGCTCGGAGCCAGGGAATTGAATCCGGTTATGCGCTTCTATCTTGAGTTGGGTCCTGGAATGTTCATCGCCTTCAAGTATCTCCTCACCAGTAGCGGCCTGCTTTTTCTCGTGATGCATCAGAAAAGGTCATTCTTTGGAGGCCAGATCACGGGTCGACAAATCATTTTCACGACACCGGTCATTTTTGCACTGGTGGTCTGTTATCAAGTGACGCTCATCGCGCTCTGGTGAAGCCCCGCGATCCGGAACAAATCGTCAACTCGAGTACAGCAGTCGTACTCAAACTTCATCGGTAGCCATCGAGATTCCTCCGAGCTTCGACGCGGTCGAGTACCAGGCATTTCCAATCGCTCCTGCATTCCTACCTCTTCGCTCCGCCAATTATCGGCCCTCATTCTGGAAGAGAAGCACGATCGATGGTAAAAAGACACTGGAGTATTCGGAATATGCGTTCGGGTGTCAATCCCGTTGATCGCTCATCTTGGAAACCGCAGACAGGCTGCAGGGGAATCTTCCATGGAGGTTAACATCGAAACACCAAAGAAGAATGTTGCACTGGGACGACTGGTTGAACCCGCTCGGGCCTTTACCGAATCTGAGCGGGGCAAATTGGCCTCAGAACTGGAATCTACAACAGGCCTTAAGATCTATACCCGCTCTCTGCGCGGTTCTGAGAAGGCGGTCGTATTTCTAGGCAGAAAAAAGGATATGAATTACCTTGGACTTCTAGTGGAGTCCGACCAGAATACTCCCGCTCAGCTCGGAAAGTTAAACGAAACCACAGTTGCAAATCGAGTCTGCAAGCTCGGACTGTTCCCTGCCGATGCGACTCGGGCAAGCTGGCTGAGAGAGGCCCTGCCCTTTTTGAGGCCGCGTCCGCTCGGTCTTCAAAAATCAGTGGGCTTCGGCGACCGACTCGGACTGGCCACACCAGGACACATTCAGGCGCTGCGCAGTTTCGGTAACAAGGATTCGGACGCTCCGATGCAGCCCATCTTTGCCCAGCAATCGATGAGGGAGAATGCTCGCACCGGTCGTACTCCACAATCTGTTATGGATGACGCTTTGTGGGGTGTCTTTCAGGAGGGATGGGAGCAGGGATATGGAGCCGATGCCGATCACCTGAAGACTCGAGAAGATGTAGACGTCTGTGTTGAAGCCGGCTACACGTTTTATACGATCGATCCGGGAGAGTATGTGGACAATTCCGCATCGACGGCCTCTGCCAGTGACCTTGAAGAGAAGCTACGGACCCTTCCCTGGGAATTTCTGGAGTCGTCTCCCAATCGCATTGCCGAGCAGCTATCGACCAAGCCCATTGACCTGGTGGGGCGCACCAAGCAGCTTTCACGTGAATCAGTTCTACGGGCTGCCGCCAAGTATGGCCGGGCGGTTGCTCATACGGTGGAGCTTTATCGGCACCTGGAAAAGCGCGCCACACAGAAGGGTTTGCAGTTTGAGCTTGAGATGAGTGTCGACGAGACGGACACGGTAACAACCCTGGCTGAACATATTTACATCGCTCATGAATTGCAGCGGCTGGGTGTAAAGTGGGTTAGCCTGGCGCCCCGTTATTTTGGCCGCTTTGAAAAAGGCGTGGACTTCCTGGAGGAGCCACCGCTCTCTCTTGAAGAGACACTCGACAAGTTTGAGGAAACGTTTGCTCTCCACGTCGCTGTGTCGAGAACCTATGGCCCCTATAAATTGAGCCTCCATTCCGGCAGCGATA
>DATGOF010000331.1:0-2223 GCA_035306285.1 Acidobacteriota bacterium
CGACCGTGAATGTAATTGCCCTCGTCGGTGAGAGAGGACGTGAAGTGAACTCCTTCATCGACCAGGAATTGGGAGAAGAGGGGCTCAAGAAGAGTGTCGTCGTCGTTTCCACTTCCGACAATCCGCCGCTGATGCGAATCCGAGGTGCTCTGGCCGCAACCGCGGTAGCTGAGTACTTTTGCGATCAGGGTGAGGATGTCTTACTTGTTATGGACTCGGTAACCCGGGTAGCAATGGCTCAGCGTGAGGTTGGGTTGGCAGCCGGTGAACCGCCTTCCTCGAAGGGATACACGCCTTCAGTCTTTGCTCTGCTGCCAAAGCTCTTTGAGAGGGCAGGGAACTTCGACCGAGGAAGCATCACAGGCTTCTACACCGTACTGGTTGAGGGAGACGACATGAACGAGCCCGTTGCGGATGCCGTGCGTGGGCTTCTCGACGGCCACATCGTGCTCTCTCGGGAGTTGGCCTGGCGGAATCACTTTCCCGCCATCAATGTGCTGGAAAGCATGAGCCGACTCATGCCTGATTTGGTCGAGCGAGACCAGCTGATAGCGGCCGGCCGGGTGAGAGAGTGGCTGTCTACTTATGCTCGCTCGGAAGATCTCCTGAATATCGGTGCTTACAACAGGGGCACGAATCCGAAGATTGACCAAGCTGTCGAGAAATACGAGGCGATTGCGATGTTTCTTAAGCAGAACATGGATGAAGTCGTCGACCGCAGCGCCGCTGTCCAACAGCTGCTCACTCTCGCTAGATAATGAAGAAGTTCCACTTTCGTCTCGATTCCTACTTGAAAATCTCACGCCACCAGGAAGAACTGGAACAAATACGTCTGTTCGAAATTCTACGTGATCGAGAAGAGGTCCGGGCAAAACTGGAGAAAAACCAGGTGGACCAGAGTGCAGCACAGGCCTTTTGGGCAGAGATTCCCATTCCCACTGCTTCTCAAGCGGTCATGCATGAAAACTACATGCAGCGTCTGCGGCATCAACGGATCGCTCTTGAGGAGAAATTGCACAGGGTGAACGACAAGCTCGAAGCCCAGCAGGAGCGCCTCAAGAAGGCGACACAACGCTGTGAGGTGATTGAGAAGCTAAAAAAAAGACGGAAGCAGGATTACGACTCACAAGCCGACCGTTGGTTGCAGCGGGAAAGCGACGATCTCTTCCTGCAGCGCAAGCACTCTCGTCCAGACTAGGCTCAAAACCGCCCCGTATTGCAGGTTGAACCGCCCGCGTCAGGCAGGGCCAACCGTCTCGCCCCTACCCCAGTGACCATGCCTCTGCATGAATCTCGACAACGATCATTTCACGCATTATACAGCCAGCCATTGTTCCCGAGGTGAAAGACCTTCACAATAAGCTCCTCTCTTGAATCGGATGGCCGGACAGGGTTTAACCGGCCGATTCGAAAGTAAGCTCCCTCATCAACACACTCGGGACTCAAGGTGCAAGTCTTACCTCAGTGCTCGGCAAATGTTGCCCAGGAAGATCCATTCCGGAGGAAACGGGCCGCTTTCAATTCTCCTCACGTATCTAAATAAGCCATTTATAATCAACAATTTAATAAAATTTTCTCGAAGTGGCGTTTTGTGGAACGGGACATGCCCTGTCTCCTGCTGCAGAAAGGAACGACTATGGATTCGAGTGGAGTAAATTCGCTCCTTCGTTCTAACCGAGCCGAGGGCGTTAGCGGTCACGACGAAAAGGGGACAGGCCCCAAAAGGGTGAAGGGGGGAGACTTTGTGTCTGAGTTTCTGGCTCTTCTCTTCGCTGAGTCATCGCCAGAGTCATCACCGCAGCAAGAAGCCGTCGATTCGGATGGGTCTTGCAGAGCTATGGAGAATTCCGGGGCTCGGCCCGGGGCGGGAAACGAAACATTTGCTTTTCGAAACCTGGCGCAAGATTCGCCGGTGCCTGAAATAGATGAAACCGGACGCCAGGACACCGGCAATCCAGAGCATATCGCAAGTCAAGAAGAGACTTCCGTTGCCGATGGTAAGTTTCTATCGGCTGCTCAAAAGGCTGATTGGGTCGAGTCTGGGGGTGAGGCCGGTCGGACTCCCGAGAGCGAAACAGCTTTCCCCAATCCAAGCACTGGCCCGCTTGACGCCGATGGGCAGGGCCCGACAAGACAGGGCGCAGAATCCCTCATGGAGTCTTCGAAGGTCGCAGGGCCGGACGAGAATCCCCGGGTCGGAATGCCTCAGGTCCGTGCGGCGGA
>DATGOF010000332.1:0-2302 GCA_035306285.1 Acidobacteriota bacterium
ACAAGATAGTCCTGAGCTCCCTGACGAAGGGCCTTCAAAGCACTCAACGCATCATCGATACCGGTCAAGACAATCACAGGCCGATGGGGGGCATAGTCCATGATGATGGAAAGAGTTTTCAGGCCGCGGCTATCCGGCAAAGTGAGATCCAGAAGGATTAGATCGACCTCCCTCTCTCTGAGTAGCTGTACGCCGTCGGACAACCGTCCGGCGTGGAGAAAATTGAATCGAAAAGTTTGAGGTTGCTCGAGCATTCGCTGGATCAGGCGGGCGTATTCGGGCATGTCTTCCACAAGTAGTACTGTAACGGTGTCTTCAGCCATACAACCTAGATTAGCGAAATCGACTTGAAAATAACACCTGCTAACGAATTGTAAAGGAAGATATTCCGACTACCAGCTTTTCGTTTGAAGACTCAAACGGAGCGGGTTTCTTCGGCAGAGGTGATTTCAGATGCCTGAAATACGAGTTCTCCGTTCACCCAGGTTCGAAGAACGTTGAAATCGGCATCAAGCAGAACCAGGTCGGCATCAGACCCCACTTCAATACGGCCTTTCTCCTTCATTCCGATCAGTTCTGCTGGAATCAGGGTCAGCGCAGCAACGATATCCTTCAAGGATCGCCGTTCCCAAACCCCTAAGTTCTCCATCAGCCATTCGACTAAGTTCTTTAGAGCCCGATCCAGCGTCAGGGTGCTACCTGCCAGACTGCCGTGCGAGTCACGAGCCACGCCATTGCGGACTGTAACGGTCAGGCTCCCGACTTGATACTGTCCGTCCGGCATATCTGCTGCACTGATGGCGTCGGACACGTACACCGTTTTGTCAGCTTCCCGATAATTGGAAACCAGCCTGACAATCGAAGGATGGAGATGAATCCCATCCGGAATGACACCGGCCACAACTTCGTCGCTATCCAGTACAGCACCGATCAGGCCAGGTTCCCGATGATGCAGCGAAGGCATGGCATTAAAGATGTGCGTTGCAAAGTTAATTCCGCTTCTGATCGCCTCCAATCCTTCGTCGTAGCTGGCCATAGTGTGGCCGGCAGACACAATAGGCATCTGGTTTCTGGCTTCACGAATGACCTCTGGAGCCGATGGAAGCTCGGGAGCAAGGGTAAGCATCTTGATCTGGTAACGACTTGCCTTCAGAAAGTGCCGGAATAAATCTATGTTGGGTGGAACAATATATTCAACCAGATGAGCCCCGCGCTTTGCCGGATTGATGAAAGGACCTTCCAGATGGATGCCCAGGGGGCGGGCTCCCGGCACCTGATTGCCGAGCTGTCGTGAAACCCCGTCAAGTGCCTGCATCATTTTCTCGGTTTGATTGGTGACAATCGTTGCCAGGTAGCCGGTTGTACCATGAGTTGCGAGACTTCGAGCCACTTTTTCGATGTCTTCGACCGTTCCTGTAGAGAGGTCGCCCCCACCAGATCCGTTTAACTGCAGGTCGATCATGCCCGGTATCAAGTAATGGCCCGAATAAGTGGCGAGCTGCCCTGAGCAGTAGGAGGACTGGTGCCCCAGATACTTCACTTTTCCATGGCTTATTTCGACAACGCCATCCTCCCAGACATCGGACGGAGTCACGACCTGGCGTGCATAGATGGCGGCCTGTTTGACACTCTTCATCACGTCTAATATATTTGCCCCGTACTCCAAGGTAAAACAAAGCTCTGCTCAACTAAGCAGAAACTCACCACAGTATAGGGAAGGCAATGACGAAAGAATCCACTCTGAACAGGAAGCCGGTGTCTCCGTCTGTCCTGAGATCACTTGAAACGATGGCCAACCGCCTGCGTCGGCACTCACTTCTGTCGACCAGCCAAGCCGGGTCCGGGCACCCGAGCTCCTGCTTCTCCTGCGCGGAAATTGTGGCCACCATTTTCTTTCACTTCCTGCGCTTTGATCTGAATAACCCCAAGAATCCATTTAATGACCGGTTCGTACTTTCGAAAGGGCACGCTGCACCGGTTTTATGGGCCGCCCTGGCCGAGGCAGGCGCCTTTCCCGTCGAACATCTCATGACGCTGCGACGAATTGACAGCGAGTTGGAGGGTCACCCTACGCCTCGAAGCCCTTTTGTCGACCTTGCCACTGGTTCTCTGGGGCAGGGCCTGTCCTGTGGTGTAGGAATGGCTGTAGCATCCAGGATCAGTGGAATCGATAATCGAATTTATGTTCTACTCGGCGATGGCGAAGCGGCCGAAGGAGCGGTCTGGGAAGCTGCCGAACTTGCCAGTTACGAGAAGTTGGATAATCTCACTGCGGTCATTGATACAAACCGTCTAGGCCAAA
>DATGOF010000333.1:0-5840 GCA_035306285.1 Acidobacteriota bacterium
ATCCTCGGATTCTTTAACGAAGTTTATGGAGCGGGAGACGGGACTCGAACCCGCGACCAATAGCTTGGAAGGCTATGACTCTACCAACTGAGTTACTCCCGCAACGACCTCAAGCAAAGCTGAAAAAGGCTATTATCCCTAAATACAATACCCCGCGCAACTCACAGCCCAAAAAAGCGACTGCGCCCACAAAGTCTCTGGAGGGGGCAGGATTCGAACCTGCGTAGGCTCTAAAGCCGACGGGTTTACAGCCCGTTGCGTTTGACCGCTCTGCCACCCCTCCATACAGGATGACTTTCCTGGAAGCGGAATGGTTCGCACCTCATGGCGAATCCGCCTTCCTATTGTGCCCCTTTTTTCTCGCGGGGCCAAGCGTATCTGAGTCTTTTAAGCTGGCGAAGGGACTTGAACCCCCAACCTACTGATTACAAATCAGTTGCTCTACCAGTTGAGCTACGCCAGCATAAAGTTCTCGTCTTCGGCGGGCGCAAGATTCCCCTCCCCTAATCGCTTCCCAAGCTTTCCAGAGCGCGCCCGGCTCTCTACTTACCTAAATAGAACTGAAGCCAGTTAAATTAGCAGATGCTGAGATGCTTGTAAAGTTTCGGCGACCCAGGATCCAGCCTCCCCAGGCCTTTCAAATTGTCCAGTGCTCTCGGCATAGGTCCGCACTGGGAGGCGTAGACGCGAAGCCCACTGCGCTCTCCCTTTAGCCTGAGATGATTCCGAACAACAAGAATCTCTGCCAATTGCGATACATGGGATCTTCAGAAATGAAGGGTGCGGGGGAGTTCCCTCTCTCTTACTCCTCGCCTCCTCCAAGAGCGAGCGTAAGGGCACTGATACGATACCGCCATAAGAGACAATAAAACTCCAAATCGCTGATTCTACGCCGGCGCCTGACCGTCCGTCTTTTCGACAGCATGTGCGGAAAGCCGCGAATCGCATCTCGATAAGCCAGAAGCAGCGTCTTGGCCAACAGCCCAAGTGAGTGCTCCCGGCGGAAGCGGCCTGCCACTCCCTTTGCGGACAAGGCTGCATATAGATTCCACGCCCACCGATACACAGAAAAGAAAGGATTTAGCAGCAGGAGCGGAATCGGAAAAATCTTGATCGCCAACCATAGGCGGTTTCTTTCGATCCAATAGACCTTTTGCTCTGAAAAAGCGCCAACGGTTGATGAGTGATGGTGGTGCACAATCGCCGATGGTACGTATCGACAAGACCATCCCAGTAATCGTGCTCGAAGACCAAGATCGGCATCATCGGCATAGGCGAAGAAGTCTTCATCGAATCCTCCTGTCTCCTCCAGGAGTTCGCGTCGGTACATGGCAGCGCAACCGTCGGGGAACAAAGTCTCTCCAGGATCATCATACTGCCGCGAATCAGGTTCACCCGTTCCTCTGCCGCGGTTCTGTCCATCCGGAAAAAGGAGGTGACCTGCCTTGTCGATCAAGGTCGTCCCGTACAACCTGATTTTGCATGCAAACATGCCCGCCTCCGGATGCCGATTGCCTTCCGCCACCAGTTGCTCCAGCCAATCTTTGTCGGCTACAGCGTCATTGTTCAGCAAGGCGACGAACTCACCCTGGCTGGTGCGAATGCCGATGTTACAGGCTTCCGCAAATCCGCGGTTCTCAGAGAGACTGACCAGGCGGATCCTAGAATTGGAGAAGCTTCTGACGAGATCACAACTTTCGTCCCGGGACCCGTTATCGACAACGATGACTTCCAGCGGTGGAACGCTCTGGTTCAAGAGCGATTTCAGGCATTCCTTGAGCAAGCCGGCCCGGTTATGATTGACGACAACTACAGAGACCTGGGCGACGGATCGAGGAGAAGCTCGAGAGTCTAGAACAGTCTCTTCTCGCTTTGTCCGCTCACCAATCAAGTCCATCGAAGGAGGAGAGCTCGCGTCTACTGTGCGTTACGGCCGATGCCAAAATAAGTGAAGCCCATTTCTTGTAGCTCTACGGGGTTGTACTGATTCCGCCCATCGAAGATAACCGGAGTTCTGAGAAGCTTCTTCATACGAAGAAAATCAGGGTTCCGAAAAACATTCCACTCGGTCACCAGGAGGAGGCCGTCAGCGTTCTCGAGAGCATCATAATTACTCTGGCAGTAGCGAATCCTGTCCCCGAAAAACTTCCTGGCTTCCTCCATTGCTTCCGGATCATAGGCCTGAATCTCGGCACCCAGTTCGAGAAGCCGATTGATCACGACCACTGATGGAGCCTCACGCATGTCATCAGTTTGCGGCTTAAAGGAAAGTCCCCAGACGGCCAAGGTCTTTCCTTCAAGGAGCTGGTCAGTCGAGTCCTCTGATGCTTCGGGAGCATAAAAGCGGAGGACCTTCCGAACCAGCACATGCTTCTGGTCATTATTGACTTCTTCGATCGCCCTGACCAGTTTGAGTGGATAGGACACTTTCTCTCCTAACCGAATCAGAGCTCTAATATCTTTTGGAAAGCAGGACCCGCCGTAGCCCACTCCAGGGAAGAGGAAGGTAGGACCGATTCTCCGGTCAAAACCTACACCCTGGCGAACATTGTGTACATCGGCGCCCACGATCTCACACAAATTGGCGATCTCGTTCATGAAGGAGATCCGACAGGCAAGCATCGAGTTAGCCGCATACTTCGTCATCTCCGCGCTGCGGTTGTCCATGACGAGGATGGGCGCTCCGGTACGAGTAAACGGGCTATAGAGTTCCTTCATGATTTCCGCCACCCGCACATCGCTGGTCCCGATAACCACGCGATCCGGCTTCATGAAGTCATCGATGGCGGCACCTTCCTTGAGAAACTCGGGATTAGAGACAACGTCGAATTCGACGCTGGTCTCCTCTCTAATCACTTTTGCAACCTCTTCTGCCGTTCCTACCGGTACTGTGCTCTTGTTAACAATGATCCGGTACTCGGTCATGGCTCGCCCAATGTCACGAGCAGCGGCCAGAACATAGCGAAGGTCAGAGGAGCCATCCTCATCAGAGGGAGTACCGACTGCTATGAAAACAATCAGGGATTTGGCAACGGCTTCAGCTGCGCTTTGTGTAAAGCAGAGCCGCCCCTGCTCAACATTGCGTTTCATGAGCTCTTTCAATCCCGGTTCGTATATTGGAACTTCGCCTCGTTGCAGTCTCGCAATCTTTTCCTCGTCAACATCCACACAGATCACATCATTTCCAGTTTCCGCAAAACATGTGCCCGCAACCAGGCCGACATAACCTGTTCCGATTACAGCAATTTTCATTTTTCAGCAGCTTCCTCAATTCGACAGAATCATCATCTATAGCTCCCGCCCCGCGAGGTGACGGTCCGGCCAGGACGAGCAGCCTGTACTTGAAATCCTGGCTGGAACTACTAGCGATCTAAAGTGCAGTGAACGGTCAAAGTTGCTCCCTTGCCCAGCCGGGCTTCGAGCCATACAAACGGCTGGACCAGCAAAGTCAAGTTCAGATAAAGCATCTCCTTCAAAGCAAGTGTTAGAGTTGGATGGGAGCCCTCCTTTTCTCCGGCTACCCGTTGTGAAATTGGATCGAGTGACGGAAAAATGCTCGAGACAAGTGCCGGAGCATTATCCCGCAGAGAAAAATAACGGAGCCTTTGAATTCGATACCCGCTGCGACTCAGGAGGTGAAGAAGAGAGTAAGATGTGTAGTTACAGACATGCCGGGGGCAATCAAGACCATACCATCGGCTGCCCAGCAACTTCGCCTGCCAACTGGCAAGATTAGGGACCTGGACGATTAAACTACCCGGGCGATTCAGGAGGTTCTGTAAGCGCTTGAGATATCGGAAGGGGTTTGGTATGTGCTCGAGGCAATGAAACAAGACGACAATATCGAACTTCTCTTCTCTTTCAATTAACTGTTCCTCGGAACCGGAAAAGATACAACCTGGCACTTCTTTCTCGGCGAGCCGGACAGCAGTAGGCGAGCTCTCCAGGCCATAGGCATCGAAACCAGCTTCCCGGGCAACCTTCACGAAAGCTCCACTCCCACACCCGATGTCCAGCAAGCGCAGATTCCGAGGCGGCCGAAAAATCGACTTCAGGAAGCGGAGATGATCCAGACGAATGACGTTTTCACGATAAAATCTTTCGAAGGACGAGACTGTCCCGTTTGACTCCCACCAATAACCACTTGGATAAAACTCAGAAAGTCTGTCCTGGACCTGATCCTGATCCTGAAATAGGAGCCCGCAACTGCGGCATTGATAGAGGAGAAAGTGCTCTTTGGTGGTCTTGAAGAAACGGTCCGTGAGTTCGTATCGTGGCTTGGACGATGGATATTCACACACCGGGCATTCGCGAGTCGAATCGGTCTTAATAGCCAAAGAAGCATTCGCCTTCATAAAAGCAGTCTCTCCATCATCGATGACCGTTCCGACTGAAGCCCTTCCAGGGCCAGAGCCGTTTTCGAAAAAGAAAAAGAAGATTATTCCAGCCGTCTCGCCACGGTCGGAGCTTGACCTCCCCGGCTCGATTCGAATAGCTGATCGGTATCTCTCGAAAGCCGATCTCAGGGTTTCTCAATGCTTCGATCTTAATCTCCTCAGAGAAGGCCATTTCGTCACTGATCAGCTCCATTTTCTTTAGCGCATCCTTATAAAATATCCACATTCCTGACTGCGAATCCCGAATCCACGACAAATACAAGGCAGACATTACGAAGCTGAGAATTTTATTCCCAACGAAATTCTTAAACGCCATAGCCTGGCGATCCTGCATCGGAAATCGCGAGGCGGAAACGAAGCCGACGCGTGAATTCAATAATGCTTCAATTAGATAAGAGATCCCGTCGACCGGATAGGAATGGTCACCATCCAAAGTGATTATGATATCTCCCCGCGCATGTAGCAGTCCCGTTTTGTATGCGCGCCCATATCCGCGGACATCTTCACGGATAACCGTGGCCCCCATCTCACGGGCAACTTCAGCCGTGCGGTCCGTAGAATTGTTATCTACTACAATAACCTCATCTACAAACTCCGGGATTCGCTCGAGAACTTTCTGAATCCCCTCTTCCTCATTCAGGCAAGGAATGACTACCGTGATCTGGAAGTTCCGATACATGCTTATCCTCTGGTCACCCTATCTTGAATGGGATCGATCGGTCATCTCGATGACCTGAATCATCTCCCGAACACGTGAGGAGTATGGACCATCGGGAGATATTTTCAAGAGCTCTTCGAAGTGCCGCAGCGCTTGATCCGATTGTCCCACCCGATGGTACAAAACTCCCAGATTATACCGTACCTCAATCGAACCCGGTGCGTACCTGAGTGCCCTCAGATAAACATCTATCGCATCTTCATCGCGCCCAAGGCGTTCATAGCTCTGCGCCAGGCGTTCCCAACTCCTCATCTCAGGCTGGACGGCGATCGCCTTTTCGAAGTGGGGGATGGCTTTCTCATACTCTCCCAGTTCGAAATGGCAATACCCTGTCCAATAGTGACCGAGTGGATTCTCGGGATAGGCCTTTAAAAATTCACGCAGGTAGAAGAGTGCTTGATCATAATCACCCGCATCTACTAGAAGATTCCCAAAGTTCAACCAGATCGCGTGGACCTCACGACGCGGGTCCCCCATGTTGAGAGCCTTCTTGTACTGCTCGGCTGCCTGAATCCGATGCTGAAGAGCCTGCGAGGAAGCCCCTCGAGTGTCACTGATCAGTGCGAGCTCTTTGTAGGAGTTACCCAGATTATTGTAGCTAAAGGGATTGTAAGGATTGATTTCGATTGCTTTTTCGGTGTTCTCGATGGCCCTGAGCTGAAATGCTAGTGCTTGATCAAGGTTGCCTTCCCGTCGGGCGGCCTGACCCTTTTGATAAAACATGC
>DATGOF010000334.1:0-16358 GCA_035306285.1 Acidobacteriota bacterium
TTCATTGCATTTACCAACATGGGAGTCGATCTCTTCCCTGAGGTCGACCTGCCTGTTGTAACCGTCACGTCGGTTCTGCCCGGAGCAGATCCCGAGATCATGGATTCGGACGTTACTGAGGTCCTCGAGGAGCAGATCAACACAATCGAAGGAGTAAAGTCGATCCGCTCTTCCTCGCGTGAAGGTCAATCGCAAATTGTGGTCGAATTCGTCCTGGAGAAAGATGTGGATGTGGCCGCCCAGGAGGTTCGAGATAAGGTCAATCTGGCCAGACCGGATCTTCCCGATGACCTGGAGCCTCCTCTGGTTCAAAAGCTGGATATAGCGGCCCAGCCGATTATGTGGATCGCGGTGACGAGCCGTGGTGATTACCGTGAAATTGCGCGGTATGCAGACGACGTGCTCAAAGAACGACTCCAGACGATACCTGGAGTAGGTGCGATTCAATTAGGAGGTTTTCGCGATCGCGAAATTCGTGTTTGGTTGGACCCGGAAAAGCTCCATGCTCGTAATTTAACACCCCGGGAGATTACTAACGCCATCCGCAATAAGCACATTGAACTCCCCAGTGGAAGAATCGAGCAGCCTCAGAAAGAGTACGTCCTCAAGGTCCAGGGAGAGTACGAATCGATTGAAGAGCTTCGTGAACTCGTAGTAGCGACCCGAAATGGATCCTTGATTCGCCTGAAAGATGTGGCCTTCGTTGAAGACGGATCGGAAGATCTGCGATCGATTGCACGTTTCAACGGTCTACCTTCGGTAGGTCTCGGTATTCGAAAGCAGTCCGGCACCAACACTGTGGCCATCGCCGAAGCGGTTAAGGAGGCGCTCGCCGAGATTACACAGAACCTTCCCGAAGGTATCAACGTCGAAATTGCGTCCGACTCTTCACGATTCATCCAGAATGCGATGAATGATGTCATCTTCGATCTCTTCCTGGGAGCCTTGCTGACATCACTCGTAATGCTCGTCTTCCTTCGAAACCTGCGAATGACCTTTATCAGCATTACGGCGATTCCAACCTCCATCATCGCCGCTTTCGTAGCGATGTACTGGATGGGGTTCACCATCAACAACATGACGATGCTGGCCATGTCACTGGCCATCGGCATCGTGATCGACGACGCCATTGTTGTCCTCGAGAATATCTTCCGGCACGTCGAAAATGGTCAGGGTTCAATGACTGCTGCGCGAATAGGGACGTCGGAAGTGGGGCTGGCAGTCCTCGCCGCCTCTTCGTCGATTATCGCCGTATTTGTACCGGTTGCCTTTATGCGGGGGATCATTGGACGCTTCTTCTTTCAATTCGGATTGTCGGTGACGTTGTCCGTGATGATCTCAATGATCATCGCCTTTACCTTAATTCCAATGCTTTGTTCTCGCATGCTAAGGCACGATCCAAATCACGGTCCCGTCTTCCAGTTCTTTGAGAGGACATTTCGGGGCTTAGAAAGTCTCTATGCAAGGCACCTTGCATTGGCTATTCGACACCGCTGGGTGACGCTCGGCCTCGCTTTATTGGTCTTTCTGGCGGGATTGGCCATTTTTCCATTCCTCGCGAAAGGATTCTTTACTGATCCGGATGAAAGCCGCTTTGTAATCCGCTTCGAGCTTCCGACTGGGACCTCGGTGGAAGAAACCGATCAGCGCTTGCGGGTCATTGAACGGGCGGTCCTGTCACAGGAAGAAGTTCGCAGTGCCTTCGCCGCAACTGGCTTTTTTGGAGGTCCTAACAGCGGAGTCCTCTTTGTGAACATGTATTATCCGCATCAGAGAGAAGCCAGCCAGACGGAAGTCATGTCCAGGCTCCGTGGAGTTCTCAGTCGGGAAGTCCCTGAAGGGCGGTTTGCTATTGAGTATGTGTCCGGCGCCGGTGGCGGCCAGCGCAATGCTGAGGTCATGTACATCATTCAGGGTCCCGATATTAACGAACTCGACCGCATCTCCGCAGCGATGATGGCAGAAATGAGAGCCATTCCAGGATTCGTCGATGTGGATAGCGATCTGCGGCTCAATCAGCCGGAGATACAGGTTCAGGTCGACCGCAACGTAGCTGATGATCTTGACGTCGATGTCCGAACCATTACAGAGAATTTCAGCATCCTTTTTGGGGGCCAGGATGTAGCCAAGTTTAAAGACGGAGGGAAGAGTTACGACATCAGAGCACGCGCGCTGCCGAGCACCCGCTCCCGAGCGGAAGATCTGCTCAAAGTATCGGTGCGTTCGGCTGCGGGTAACCTCATCGAATCTCCGAATCTAATTTATCTCACAGAAGCTACCGGGCCCAGCGCGATTAACCGATTCAACCGCAGTCGTGCCGTAACGCTCTTCGCCAATTTGGAGGATTTGCCGCTGGCCGATGCCCTGGCGCACATGGATGAAATTGCTGCAAAATACGTACCGGACGACCCCGCCTGGTCCACGGCCCTCAGCGGCTCTTCTGATACCTTTGCCGAAAGCTTTCAGTACTTGCTTTACGCTCTGCTGGTCTCGGTACTGATGATCTATTTGATCCTTGGATCACAGTTCGAGTCTTTCATTCACCCCTTCACCATCATGATGTCAGTACCGTTAGCAGTCGTGGGCAGTTTCGGACTCCTGTTCGTTACCGGAAGCCAACTGGATATCTTCTCATTTATCGGTTTCGTAATGCTGGTTGGAATCGTCACCAAGAACGCAATTCTGCTGGTCGATTTCACTAACCAGATTCGAGCACGGGGGGTCGCACGCGAAGACGCCCTGCTCCAGGCCGGCCCATTGCGGCTGCGGCCCATCCTCATGACCGCTTTCACAACCATCGCCGGGGTCACGCCAGTTGCACTCGCACTCAGCGAGGGCGGTGAACAGAGAGCCCCGATGGGCATTGCCGTCATCGGCGGCATGTTGACATCGACTCTGCTGACCCTTCTGGTTATTCCCTGCGTATATACCGTGATGGACGATATCAGTCTTTGGATTCAAGAGCGATTCCGGGGCATGGGCAAACAGGAAGCGGCACCTGGAGAAGCTCCTTCTGGAGCTTGAGTCAGAATCCTTTTCAGAACCGGATTAAACACTATGAAAAATACAGGAATCTATTACCGCGTGATTCTTCTCTTGATCCTGTGCCTCAGTGTGGGTTGCGGCGGCGAAGGTGAAGCCTTCAATAATTCCTCGAAGGAGGCGGCTCTGACGGCTAAAGAGGTAGGAGTAGCCTCTGTTTCGACGCAGACATTTCAGCGGACCGTTTACTCGACCGGCTCGCTGATACCGCGCGAAACTGCCGAAATACGAGCTCTAGTAGACGGGCCTCTGGTAAGTGTGCCGGTCGATATCGGGACCTCCGTAAGACGCGGGCAACTTTTGTTTCAGTCCCGGCCGGTAGATGCAGAAATCGCTGTCCAACAGGCCGAAGCCAGACTGGCTACCGCACGGTCTGATCTCGAGAACTTGAAGGCCTGGCAGCGTGAAGAAGAGATTCAGATGCGTGAAGCAGAGGTGACCAGCGCCCGGGCAGAACTCGATCGACTCGAAAAGGAGTTTGAACGAGCCACTGAACTGCTGGAGCGAGGGGCTACGTCTCAGTCAGCATGGGAGGAAGCCCGCACCACGCGCGATACCGCCCAGGCGCGGTTAAAAGTGGCCGAGGAAAGACTTCGGGTTGCCCAGACCGGACCAACTGCCGAGGAACTTGAGGTTGCGATGAGCCGCGTCAAGGAAGCCGAAGCGAGCTTGCGAGCGGCACGGCAACTCCTCAAGGACACATCGGTCACAGCTCCTTATACCGGTGTAATCACAAGGAAGCACCGTCGGGCTGGAGACTATGTCAGGCAGGGAGATCCTGTGGTCGATATCGCTAACCTTTCCACTCTAGAGGCGGAGATGAAAATACCCGAAGGCTACTCCTCTCTGTTTCGGCCCGGCCTTGCCGTCACCCTTCAGATAGAAAGCATCTCTACGGAGAGAAAAGGAGAAGTGGTCGCCGTCAATGCTGCCATCGATGTGGAAACGCGGACCTTTCTCGTCAAAGTTGCGATAGACAACTCTGACCTGGCGATAAAGGCGGGGGCTTTCTGCACTGGGATCTTTGAGCTTCCGTCCGCCAGCAATGTTCTATCCGTGCCGGTGAGCGCTCTTCACACGCGCGAAGGCGAACCTTTTGTGTGGGTCGTGGATAACGGACACGTCAACCGTGTTTTCGTTGCCACTGGTGAACGAAATGGCGAATACGTCCAGATCGTCCGGGGCTTGAAAGGCAATGAATTGGTTGTCGTCGACGGTGCCGGAGCACTCTCCGAAGGAGATGCGGTGGAAATCGTTGAATCAAGGAGAAGCGAAGGAGGAGCATGATTCCAAGTGATCCAGCACACACTGATGGAAGTCCTGATCTCCCTACGACCAGGAAGTCCAAACGAGATCTGATCCTTTTCATAGTGGCTTTTTGGTTAACGAGTTTCGCTATCTATCCCCAGTTTCCGGCGCATTACTTCAGAGACCAGCAGCACCGGATGGTCGAGGATTCTGAGACCGTGCTTTTGGGCCGGCTGCAGGAAGGAAATTACTATTTGACGGAGGCAGAAGCGATAGAGATGGCTCTGCGAAACAACCTGAACATCCAGGTCGAACGCCACTTACCACTCATCGCAGAATGGTCGCTTGAGCAGAGCCGAGCAGTTTACGATCCTTCCACGTTCTTCAACTTTAACTGGGATCGACAAAGGACTCCCACGACTTCTGCCCTTCAGGGAGGGGACAGCCTGACCGAGATCTTTACAACCTACGAGTCGGGATACCGTCAGGACTTCTCCACCGGAACGTCTTTCGAGTTCAACGTCACTGGTAGTCGGAATCGAACCACGAACTTCTTCGCCAGTTTGAACCCGGCTATAGCCAGTGGTTTTGAAATTCTCTTCAGGCAGAACCTATTGGAAGGATTTGGACGAATTGGAGCCGACTACCAGATTGAGATCTCCCGAAATAATCTGGATATCAGCCAGGAAGCGTTCAGAAACCAGGTCAGCCAGATCATTCTTCAGGTCCAGCAGGCGTACTGGGATCTTCGCCTCGCCCTGGAGAACATCCGAGTGCAGGAGGCGGCATTGGAAGCGGCTCGTGCGCTACTCGACCAAAACCAGGCTCGTTTTGAAGTCGGTTCGGCGGCCCGCCTTGAAGTCGTCCAAAGTGAAGCTGAAGTTGCACTGAGGGAAGAAGAACTCGTCCGAGCACAATACAACTATCGCCGTCTACAAGACCAGTTGGTTCGGCTGATCAGTAATTACGAAACCCCCAATCAGTTTCCCGGAGAAATCATCCCGGCCGATGTTGCGGACCCTTCTCAGGTTCGTGTTAACGAATCCTACGAAGAGCTGCTTGCAATTGCCCGTGAAATGCGCCCTGAGCTTCAACAGGCGGACTTGGACATCGAGAACCGCAGAATCGAGTTGCAGTCTTCAAGAAACCAACTCCGCCCCAATCTCGATCTGGTTGCCGGTTACCAGCAGTTTGGCCTGGGCGGGACAAGGATCATCCGCGACTTTTCCGGAGGATTCTCAGATCCGGTCATTATCGACATAATCCCGGGGGGCATCGACGACTCGCTCAACCAACTCTTCAGTTCCGATTTTTACGGATACGTTCTTGGATTGAACCTGGAGCTCCCGATCTTTAATACCGACGCCAGGGCCCAGAACGCAAGAGCCCAGTTGGCCCACGAGCAGTCACAGTTTAGTCGCAAAAGTCTCGAACAGGCGGTCGCGCTGCAGGTCCAAGATGCCCTGAATCAAATCGAGATGAATCAAGCCAGCCTCCGAGCAGGGCTGACGGCAGTAAGAGCCGCTCAAGAGCGACTTGACTCTGAGCAGGCCAGATTCGACGTTGGAGTCGGAACGACTCGCGAACTCATTGAGGCCCAACGAGACCTGCTGCAGGCTGAATCGGTACTGGTGAGAGCTCGAACAGCGCTGATGAAGAGCAGGGCTCAGCTTCACTTTGCAGTCGGGAGAACTTTCGAAGCAAATAACATTAGCCTGTCGGATGCCCTGTCGATGAACGTTCGGTCCCCCAACTGATCCGGTTATCGAACGTACACCTGGAAAGGTCCCCAGTAGAATGGCTTTCGGTAGTTTCCTGGAGATTGGATAAGTTCTAACTTAGCCTTTCGCAGCGCCACCGGGACCGAGTCATCGGCCGCGAGATTCTTGTAAAAGGAGCCGATTAGCTCTGCCGTTGAAGCGTCACTGACATCCCACAATCCGGCAACTACGTTTCTGGCGCCTGCGTGGAGGAGGGCCCAGGCAAACCCGATCAAGCCTTCACCGGCATACGCTCTCGCCCCTGCACCACGACAGGCAGATACCGTCACTAGGTCGGCACTCAACTCAGCGCCCAACAGATCTCGCGCGTAGAGCTTATAGTCTCCCTCCTGAGGGGTAAGAATGACGGCCGAATCAAGCGGACTGGTGCGATTGGCCTCAGCGTGGGCTGTGAAATGAATCAATGGGAAACGGCCTGGTTTAGACTCCAAGAAATTGCTTGCAGTGGCCTGGTCTCCAGCCAGAAGTTTGACCCGATCGCCAAACGACCGGCGCAGCGAATCGATCTCATCGGTCGCATACCTGAGCCGAGGATACTCGGGTTCTACTGGAGTCGGGTTTCCGACAAGAAGCACTTCACGTTTTCCGCCCGTGAAAGGCTGAAATGGAAAAGAGGTGATGCGGAGAGTCGGGCTTACCACGACCGTAACTTCCTCTATCCAGTATCGGGCTTCAGGCGAACCAACCGGAAGCGTTTCGAGATTGATGCTGTGCAGGCAGCCGTCCGGTACGATGACGACGCGTGATCCCCTTGGGATCAGGTCCCTAATCGGTTCGACAACTTTTGCGAAAAGGGATTTCCCTGCCTCGTTGGCTTCTCCCAATGGATCGCGCAGATTGAGGATCGCCCTTTGATAATTGTCGACCAGCCGCTGCAGTTCTTCTTCTCCCGCAAGCGGAACCGCGCGGATGTCCTTATCATTGACTGCCCAAACATAGGAGCGCTCGGGGGCCAGCCAGTAGGACAGAAAGACGACGCCCTGACTTCCGGCTGTCCTTTTCAATCGCTCCAGTGTCCAATCAGCCCACGCGTCGTTTTCAACTTGGAAACCCTCATTTAGCGCCCTGGCTCGACTCGATTCAATTACTTGTAAGGCCCTCTCCAGGTGACCTCTCTGCATCAGGACCTCGACATATCGTTGGTAAAACCGGATCAATCTCGAGAGGAAGGTGATTCTGAAATCCTGGCGCATCAGATCCGAACGAGTATGATCGATCAGTTGAATTGCCCGCTCAAAATGGCGATCGGCATCACTCATTGAATCGCGACCTAGATAAAGTTCTCCTAAACCGGCGTGGGCCTCCCACTGTAGGGCGGGGTTCTCAGACGCCTGCTCCACGACCTTTTCATAAAGAAGCTCAGCTTCCTGGAACCGGCCTTGGCCCGCCTCAATAGCCGCCTGATTCAACCAGGAATAAGGCAGGGACTCCAGATCGCCGATCTCCGACTTGAGATCGCGAGCAATCTCATTGAACTCCTGCGCCTCCTGCCATTGCTGCGTCTCGATATAGGTGGTCGCGAGATTTCCTGCCCATTTCGAGGCATCAGAAACACTCCCAATTTCTTGTGCCAGCTCGTAGGCTCGCCGGTAGTACTCGCCTGCCGGGTCGTACTGATGCTGAAAGAAATGAAGGTTTCCAGCTTCCCCAAAACTGTATTGAAGACCGATCGAGTCACCAATCGCTTCCTGCAGCTCCATTGCCTCCTGGCGCAACTCGAGGGCGCGATCAAAATTGCCAAGGCGCGTGTAACAGAGGCTGAGGTTGCCGAGGATGGCGGCCGTGAAGCGGCGAGCACCGGCCTTCAGAGAAGCCGTGCGCGCCTCCTCCAGCCAGGGTACCGCTTCGTCGTAGCGGTACTTACGAATTCGCATCAGACCTAAATTGTTCAGTGCAGCGGCCCCGTAATAGTTGTCTCCTTGAAGCCTTGCCTGCTCTTCAACTGCCCGCAACCGTCTCTCGGCCTCAACGATTTCTCCATTCTGAATATCGAGCTGGCTCTTCAATAGCTCAATTTCTAAAAGAATCGGATTCTTGGTCTCGCCCAACAAATCGGAAGCCGCTTGAAGTGTCCGGTCTGAGTCCCGATATCGAGAGCGCTTCAGGTAGGCATTACCGAGACTGGTCAGACGTCGAACCTCGAGTTCCTTGTTGCTGTGAATTTGCAGGTCAGGGGTGGACAGCAGCTCAATGGCTTCGTCTACACGCCCCTGGGAAAGGCGCACTTCTGCCAGCAGTAGCAGCAGCTTCGCATGCCAGTAGGGATCCTCCCTTTCCCAGTATCCGACTTCAGACAGGAGCCGGTCCTGGGCTGCGACGAGGTTCCCTTCTCTGAGATCCGCTTGAGCCTGAAAATAAACCTCTTCAGGAGGGGTGGGCTGAGCACACGAGAGGAGACTCAGAAGAATCCCCAGTATCAAAAGACCCGGAATAGCCCGGCTCAGGGGAGACCATGTCCATTGCTTTCGACTTCTGCCAGTGAGATCCATCCCTGTACCGGCGATCCGAGCTGTACTCTCGCCATGGTGAGTCGGCGAGAATAATCACTGATTAGGAGTTCCCCTAGAAAGATTCTGCCAAAGCCCGGCAGATATATCTTGTGCCCGTCGATCTTAATTTCGGGATGATCACAGAAAACCTCACTCACCAGCGAGCAGACGACGTACCCTTTCATTTCCGGGATTTCCCTTCTTCTCTTCCGCCCGAAAAGTGACGCGAGGAAACCCGGTTTCGAGTCTGGTTTCTCGGCGCTCAGAAAGCGTTTGCCGTAACGAAGGAAAAAGGCATCATCGTTGCCATAGGCATAGCTCAACCGTTCCTTCGTGTTCATGTGTGTGAAGAGGGCGATGTCGAGGCTCACAGTCACCGGATAGTCGTCCAGGAACATCCCCTTAATAAAACTTCCTTCCGGTATGATCGCAGGCTGCCCTTCTCTCTCCCCTTCGTTCGAGATCAGGGTGGCACCCATAGATTCACAGCGAAGCCGGCCAGTAATATTGACACCCTTGATCGTAGCCGTTACCGAGGTGGTGTTTCGCTGAGTCTTGGGATCAAGTGTGCCATAGGCCCTGGTGTGACTCGCTTCGAATGAAAAGTACTCCGACTCCTGAGACCGGCCGATATTGGATTCGGAAAGGCCCCCATTGGTTGGCAGGGCGCTGACTCCCTGGGTTGGGATCACTTGTTCTTCAGGAAAATTGATGTGACCTGCAGCTGCAACAGCATTGCCTCTGAATATGAATCTTCGCTCCAGCTCCATGTATAACCCTCTCAATTCTTGCTCAGGTTAAAGCGATAGCGACTGATCTCCGATTGCACAGAGCCATCTCTATTCTGACCGAAGATGATGAGAGTATACTCGCCGTTTGCCAATTTCGAAACTGGAACCAGCAAATTCAGAGTGTTGGGTGTGAATTCTACTGATTGCTCAAGAACTACCTGACCATCGGTGGAAACGAAGCGACACAAAAGAGCTGTCCAGCTCTCTGCCGTGTTGATATCCATCATTAGATGAAGGAACTGGTCTCCCGGATCCGCAACGATTTCCGTCGCCGTCCCTCGCACTGCCGGAGGAAGTACCACCGATAGTGTACTCTGAACCTGAGACAAGCGCTCGATCTGGCTCTGTAAGCCTGGGATGACTACGAAGGACTGGTAGCTGATAATTAGCAGAAGCACTCCCGCGGCTACGGGTATGAGTACCTGCCCCTGAATCCAACTTTGGAGAGTGCCCAAGAGCCGCCGAAAGCCACGGTCTGATTCCTCGTCGTCGAGTTTTTTCATCAAGCGGTCAAAAAGATCTTCTGAGGGGGCAAAGTTCTCCTGCGCTGATGTTTCTCTGACCGCCTCCTGTAAGATCATGAGCTGCTGTATCTCGGTTTGACAAATTGTGCACCGGTCCACGTGCTCCTCGACCCGATCCCTCTCTTGTTCGGTTAAGGTGGAATTGATATACCAGGGTAATAGTTTGACGACTTCCGAGTGGTTCATCTTTTCAGCTCCTTATGCCAATCGCGCAGCGAGCTTTTGAAGGTGTTGTCGAGCATAGAACATGCGGGTCTTAACGGTGTTCACCGGGCATTTCATGATTTCGGCAATCTGTTGATAGGAAAGTCCGGCGTAAAATGTCAGCTCAATGACTTCCCTGTGCTCTGGAGAAAGATGCTCGAGCACGCGCTTGATCAGATCACGGCTGATCACGCTCCCCTCCGGGTTTTGTGCTTCGTCAACCAGCTCGACAACCCCCTCCGGGTCATCCACCGTAGACAGCTTTCGTTTTCCGAGATGACTCAAGGCCTTATAACGAGCAATTCCAAATATCCAGGTCGAAACCTTGGACCGGCCTCGAAATCTAGACGCGTCTTTCCAGACGACATGCATAACGTCGTTGAAGACCTCTTCAGCTGCCTCACGGCTCTGGAGCATCCGAAAGAGATAAGACAGCAACCGGTTCTGATAAGACCGATAGAGGCGTTCGAACGCCACGCGGTCTCCGCGTGCGATCAGGTGAATCCAGTCTTCGTCGGTGTCGTAAGGGCTTGCCTGTGCCTGGACCACTAAGTCGGCCAACCTTTCAGATGAAGTAAGAGATTGATCTAAGGCCTTCATTATAAAGATTTCCCGATTGAATTCAGCATGGAGTAGCTTGTGCCATCAAGAATCTGCTTAGCACCATCAAACGCAGGCGCGATCCAGGAGGAGGATTGCCCTTCTGATTCTCCTCCTGGATCATGATCGAAGAGTCCTTTGCTCGTTTCCATTCAACCAACTCCATGGGTGAGTTGATCAAGAGAAGACGGCTAGGACTCCTCTTCCGGCTCTTCAGGAGCCAAGACGAAGGCAGCATGGTCTGTGGCATTGTATTGGCTCAAGGTTCCCCAGCCATCGGTTGCCATCGCCCACACGTCCAGATCTTCCGAAAAGGCTGCGATTGGACATTCTCCCAATAACTCGCCGACACTGGCCGATTGAGAGAAGTTCCCGGGCGGTATCGCCTGGCCTGTCTGGGTCAGGGAGGGAAGATCCTGAACACCTCTCTTGAGCCGAAATCGATAGGTGGCGAATCCGTTCGGATGAAGAGCCGTATACGGCATCGTCACTGTATCGGTCGTCGACTCAGGATCATATTCGATAACTCCACAGTCATTGGCGGGAGCTGTCAGCGTCGGTTTGTGAACTTGAGCAGTGCAGAGGTTATTGTCAACGTGTACCGTCATCAAGAAGCTCCGCTTTCCGTCGCCGTCGTCGTCAACGACCAGGCCGAGTGCCGCAGCATCCTCCGTTTCTATCACGACCGGCGACGAAAGATCCTGGTTGACCGGAACTCGGTAGCTGATACCGAGGGCGTCCGCATCTACCAGATTTCCGCTGGCATCAAAAAGATCAATCTTGAGTTGGTATTTGCCATGCTCAGCAGCCGGTGCCAGGACGGCGGTGGGAAACTTGGAACTCGTCAGGTCCTCACGGGCATCTTGATAACTCCATTGACCCTGCGGAGGCAACGCTGGAGGAATTTCATAGAGATGGGGTGTGCCGTTAACCACCTTCGGACCCAGTGAGTAGGCTGGGAAATTCAGCTCGCCGCCTTCTTCAAAGCTGTAATGACGGTGTACCTCCCCCGTCAAAGGTGTAAATGCTCCGGAAGTTCCCTTCCGATAGGACACTCGATAGTACTTCACACCCAGCGCTTCACGAAGGCTGTTGTCAAACTCGCAGCGCAGGCGCAAGAGCCCTCCAAAGGGGCGACCATCAAAGACTGATGGATCGTCACCCAGTTGCATCGCCAGTCCCAGATTGCTCGGTCCAGTGGTCGCTTGCAGAGCCGAACTACAACCGCGTATCCGGCTTAAAGGCAGGTTGCCGATGGCCGTGACCAGAACCCAGTCTGGCGGAGCGTCCACCGGTGGGCAGGGCGAACAGGTTTGGGCCAGAGGATGAGATGTGTACAGACGGACTTCGGTACCGCACTCATAGTTCCAGAATGTATAGCAGGGAACCGGTTTAGGCTCGTATACCTTGATGGTAATGAATCCGAGCCATTTTTGAGAAGCGGTGAAGTAGAGATCGGGCTGATCGGTATTTGTGCAGCTTCGGAAGAAGCTGGCGCTAAAGCGCCCGCAATCGTCCGTCATTGCCTGTGCAACCAGATATTTGTTAACTAACCAGGGAAAGTAGAGACACAGGATCGGTCGAACGATATCCACGTGATTCACCAGGTAGTGTCGGAGTTCGTGAATGCTGGCAGCTCTGGCAAAACTCCTAACCTCTTCTCCTACGCTGGGAAGAAGTTCACTTTCGGAAGAGTTCGAAAGGAAGCTGAGATTGGGAGTACCGAGGCTCGGCGGCTCCGGCTGGGGCGATAGGAACGGAAGAGCGATTCCATCGATAGGTGGAGGCGGTGGCGGTGGAATGGGTCGTTGCGGCCGGGGCGGATGTACCAGGATTTCCCGGATCTTTTCCAGCACTGAATCAGGCAGTCGGGGTAGGATCACCAGAATAGGATCCACTTCATAGATGTTGATGGTCGCGTGACATACCGGCAGTTCAACGGTCACTCCATCAACTTCAGTTCGCTTTAAGAGCACGCCGCGGACACTGCACCGTCGACCAAACCAGCACCGCCAGCGCTCTCTGATCACATCGATTTCCACTACCGGACTGACATCTTTCGGATCGATACGGAATCGGGTTTCCTCAGCTCCCCGCCGGATGAGTTCTGCGATCGATATCTCCTCCTTTTCGACAGGAGGACCAACCACAGCTCGGACTTGCCTCGATTCTTCCACCGATGACAGCTTCAGTCTTGCCTCCCCCTTCTCGTTGACAGCTCCACGGGTGAGCAACCGGCCTCCGGAAGAAAATAGGTACGCCTCAACAGCCGGTACCTCCTCTTGCTTTTCTACACCACGCAGTCTTGCGCGAATCTCGACATTGATCTCACTTCTTTCCTGTTTAGCCATTAGCTTTTTCTCCTCGTCTCGAGTGGCGTTTGTCCGGTGAGTCGCCGCAAGGGGAGGCTCGGTTCAAAGCAGTGTTCAAAAAAACAAAAGCCTCGGGAAAGAGGCCCGACATAGGGCTCCGCGTGAGAACCTGCCAAACACCTCCAGCCGAATGTGGCAGGAGGACCTATTGAAGGGGTGGTCTCTAGAATTCGAGAGATGCCTTCTCAGAGATTCGAGGAGGGCGACGGTTTCAATCCACGCCTGCAGCCTGCGGCGTCTTGAGATAGGGAATGGTCTGCGGACCTTCAGGAAGAACGCAGATGCGGGCATCCGCTCCGTACTGCTTGAGCTTTTCATCGACTAGACGCTCAAGGTCATCTACCGGGAGAAGGTGTGCGTTGCGAATCTGCTCGGGAGACAATCCTTCAGAGAAAATATAAACTTCCGCCCGCTGTTGAATCTGTGCCTGAATTTGTGCCTGCCACTGGTCCTGGCGGAGGAAGCCTGGTTTGTGAACCAGTGCGAGAATCTCATCAGGTCCGGAAGTCGAGGCGAGCAACCGGCCGTATTCGCCATGATCGGGAATTCCGTCTGAGCATTCGGAGACACAGATAATGGTCCCCCCGGGTCGTACGACGCGGGCCGCTGCCGAAATTCCCTTCACGGTCTGGTACAAATTTTGATCGAGTGGATAACCGCTGTTAGTGGTCACTACAATATCGAAGGAATCGTCTACCGGACGCATTGCCGTCTTCCGGGCGGCGATCACTGCCTGTCGATGCTCAGCAAACAGTTCTCCCGCGAAAACACCCGTGATCCACTGTTCCCGGTTGAGAGTAACGTCGAGGGCGAAATCGACCCCGGTCTGTTCTGCGATCTGGCGGACTGCTGAATGGATGGGGTTCGAATCAACAACACCCCAAGTTGAGTCGGGGTGAGCGATCAAGGGGGCACTGTGAAGATAAAGGATCGTCTCCAGTCCGGCCAGCCCGGGTGCGACCATCTTTGGACCGCCACTGAATCCGGCGAAAAAGTGAGGCTCAACAAATCCCGTCGTGATTCGAAAGGTACTGTCAAGCCAGTTCCTGTTCAACCAAACCGGAACCTCGGGCCCGACGAATCCCGCCTGTTTCAACTGTTCCGATTCCGCCGCCGAATGATTGATCACCTCATAACGTTTGACAACGTCGCTACCGAGCATCTCTTCGAGCTCCGCGGGACGGCAAGCGCGATGAGTCCCGGTAGCAATGAGAATTTTCACTTCTCGGACTGGTACCCTCTCCAGCTCCTCCAGGATAGGCGGCAGAACCCGATAGCTGGGTATAGCACGAGTGACGTCACAGACCGAGATTGCAACACGGTCGGCGGGCGACAATATTTCCCGTAGAGGAGGTGAGTTAATCGGTTTCGTGAGGCCCGCTCGAATCGCGTCTGCCTCGTCGCGAATCCCCGGGGTGAAAGTAGGCCTGATCACCAGGGTCCGATCTTCTGGGAGGTCGACGCTTAAACCTGTCCGACCGTATGCCAGTTCAACGCGCATCTTCTCACGAGGTTATCATAACGACTCGCTTTGCCACAGCTTCGCGGGCCTGTGCAACCTCCCCAAACGCCAGCAGGATTGCTCCCTCCTGACAGCGTAACTCCCGATCGACCGTCTACCGTACTGACTCCTGCTCGGGCGCTGCCTGAGAATCCGGATTTTTATTCCGGGAATGACGACCAGTTTCACCTGGGACTCCCAATCCCCACATTTCGACAAAAGAGAGCTTCAGAATCCTGGCACGTTCGACTCTGGGGCCTAACGGCCCAGGAAACAGTTCCGGACAGTAGATGTCGTCGACCTGCTGCTGGAGTTTCGATTTCAGGCAGTCAATTCCTTGCATTCTGATTAGATAGCGCGCACCGTACTTTGTAAAACTCCAGTTGTTCGCAAAAAGCAGCAGGAGAACCAGCCAGCTCCCCATGATAAGAAGCTGCTGTCTTGACAGCTTTTCAGTTACCTGCGCCCATGCCACGACCACTATGGGAATGAGCATTGTCGTCACTTCTGCATAGCGGGGCGTCTGCGCCGAAGCCACTCCAAGGCCAGCTCTTCCCAGGGCAATAGCCGTCAGTGCTCCCAAGATCATTCCAGACCAGGCGAGAAGCAGCCAGCGATAGGTGGAGGCGGAATTTTGAAGAATCAACACCATCAGCGCACCCACCGTGAGCAGGAGCAGCAACAATCCACTTCCCCAGGAGGGATGGTTGATCCCCCAACCGTAGGAAATCAGATTGAGCAGGAAAGTCCAAAAGTCCGCCTGAAGCGGACCTGCCATCTCCAAGTCAGGCATGATCCTGCTCACGCTTCTTCGCCAGAGCACAATCACTCCGGACACAATCAAAATTGTTGGGACAATCGACAGAAATGCCTGTCGCCGGGAACCGGCGTAAGCTCTCCAACCTAAAAACCGCGATATCACGAGGATTACAAGGACAGCTGCCGACCCGGCTATACCAATCGATTGTGAAAGGACAGCCAGTATCAACATCAGAGTACCGGCCACTTGGTGGCCTTGGCCCGAGAAGAGAAAATACACCGCCCACCAGGAGAAAAGCAGAGCGAAGTGAAATTGGGACTGAAAAGCCCAGTCATGGTTTTCATAGGCAATGGGACTTACCAGAAAAAGTAGCAATGGAGCCGGAACGATCAGGTGATGAATTCTCTCTTCCCAACCATTTTCCTGCCGAATTCCAGTGGAAAGCCCCCAGCCAACTGAGAACACCAAGAGCCCAAAGATGAAGAAGTTGAGACACTGCAGAGTGGCCAGATCCCAGCCGTTCAGATAATAGGCGAAAAGAAACTGCGCCCTGGTCGGAACGATCCAGTGTTGATTATGCGGTAGAAAAAGCCAGTTCAGTATTGCTTCGCTTCCGACCTCCAGAGGAAGAGGAAAGACATCCCACTCATCCCAGAATGGAATATCAAGAGAAAACAAGGAAATCACCCAAAAATGAAAAAGATATGCTCCGAGTGTCAGACCCGCCCCAGCGAGGCAAAAAACCTTCCAGCAACGACTCACCAGGTCTTCAGGTTTCAATGTGCCGTCCCGCACTCTACTTGTCTTTGCGATGGTAATCCCCCCGTGTCAGCAGTCGTTCGAGCCAGATGTTGAGGACGATATACAGATATCGACTACCCATTTCATCGATCTTAAATAAGGAGGTCCCCTTGGTTCTGCCCCTCCACTGAATGGGAATGACTTCGAATGAATAGCCTCGAACGATGGCTTTGAGAGGCAATTCGACCGTCAGATTGAAATGGGGCGACAGTAGAGGCTGACATCCCTCGATGACTTCGCGTCGA
>DATGOF010000335.1:0-2583 GCA_035306285.1 Acidobacteriota bacterium
AATGCCCAGAGCCAGCGCTTCCGACCGTTCTTTTGATAGCTCAAACATCAACCGGGTATGAGTAAACACATCGCCTTCGGGATGAAATTCAGGCGGCTGCTCGACCCCGTCCATGGCGGCAACTTCGGGAAGGATCACCTCCAGAATCCCCGTCTCGAGCAGTAGTGCAAGGCCCCGTGAGGCCCCGGGGCTGAGAAGGATTTTGATCAGTTCGTCGCGGATTCTCTCCCAGCTGACCTGGAGAATTTGAGGAGCAAACTTCTTTACTGCCGCCATCGTTTGCTCCTCGATCTGGAAGTCGAGCTGACAGGCAAAACGAATCGCTCGCATGATCCGTAGCTTGTCCTCGTCGAATCGGTCCTCGGGAGCCCCAACCGTACGAATTAAACGCAAATCAAGGTCCTTACGACCACCGACGTAGTCGATGACCTGGCCCGTATCTGGCTCAAGAAAAAGAGCATTTACGGTGAAGTCGCGCCGCAATGCATCCTCTCGCTCATCAGAGAAGGTCACCCGCACCGGGTGTCTTCCGTCCATATATTCGACGTCCTTGCGAAAGGTCGTCACCTCGAACGGTGTCGAATCGATCACGACGATGACGACTCCGAACTCCTTACCCACATCGACCGTATGTTCGAAGAGATTCTGCACCTCATCCGGAAGCGCTGAAGTTGCGATATCTACGTCAGAGATGGGCCGCCCCAGGAGGAGATCACGAACCACCCCTCCAGCAAACAGGGCCTTATTGCCATGTTCCTGAAGACGCCTCACTATAAAAAGCGCTCCGCTGCGCAATTTTGGATCGATACGATTTAAAAGCTCCATAATTCTGGTCAGTGTGAAAAGATGGTAGCATAGCCCCAGCAATGAGGACGCCAACTGCAGGAATAGCTATCCTCCTCCTTCTTTCCGGTTTAGCCTGGTGGCGACTCCCTGAGCCATCCCGGGTTGAACCTATCGACACACTGGTTCCTGACAATGTTCTGGCTCTTATACTGGTTCGCGAGGTGCCGGACAGTCTGGACCAGCTCAGTAATACTCAACTGCTCCAGTGGCTGACCCCGCACCTTCGCCAGGCTCAGGAGAAGATTAGCGAAGAAGAACTGGACGAGTATCTGAACCTGTTCAGAGAAAACCTGATACAGGCTTCCGGTGTCATTCACAGCCTGCAGCGCAAGGAAAGTGGTGCTTTTCGAGTCGACTTCACTCTTTTTCTTTACCCCAAGCAGGGTCGGGGATGGGGGTTGTCGCGATATCTGGCGGAGTGGGGTCGTCGGATCTTCGGAGCCGATGTACAGACTCTCGAGGAAGGTCCGGTTCGAATCGTCCGAGGTTCGGAGGAAGGACAGATCCTCTACCTGGTTCAAATGCCCGGGTACCTGATTGTTTCGAACACCGGAACGGGATGGGAGCAGACGCTGGAAACCTTAAGAGAAGAGCGGCCGTCGCTGGCGGAAAATGCCGATTTTAGGAGAGTTCGGCACGCTTTACAGGAAAGTGAAATATTCGTTTACTTTCGAGGACCGAGAGTGCTGCCGATACTTCCCGAATTCGCCTATGGAATCAATCTGGACGGAAAGACTTCGACCGACCGCTACTTCGCGCTGGAAGATTGATGCAGTCATGTTTCCCATTAAGTGAACAGCTGAACACGACCTGACTTGAAAACCACCTCCTTGATTTTGTAAGGCATCTTGAACGGTGCCGTCGGATCAAAGGGCGGTTCATTTCTACGCCCAATCTGACTGAGCAAAGAATCGACAAGAGTGGCCGGGACCGGAACGTCATTCAGCCACGCCTTGCGCGTTACGTAGGTACCGGTGCCATTCTTGGTCTCCAGAGTGCCTTCCACCTGGATCGTTTGAACACCCGTCATCAGGCTCGCCAGCAATCCGGCTGTCATCGATTGGCTCTTAACTTCGACCTTGTCCATGTCCACTTTCAAGCGAGTCGTAAAGCTCCCTTCGTGGAACTGAACGGCGACGTCCTGCACAGCCGGGTGCTCACTCTTCTTCAGCTCAGCGATAAGGTACGCATTGAGATCGTCTTCCAGGATTTCAAACTTTCGACCAGCACCTGCTCCATTCTCGAGTTCTGCGACCACCGATTCGACGCGTGATGGGTCGGCCCCGAGAAGGAACACACTCATTAAAGTAAGAACCAGTATGATCGAGGTTTTGTTCATATCGACTTTAATAGATGCAACTCTCGCTCGTTTGTTTGAAAAGAAATGAACAGAGATCTCACTTTCTTTGACAAGTCTTTTGCTCTTCTTTCGCGAGTTCCCAGGGTGCCTGTGGGGAAAGAGGGCGCTGCCGATCGTGTGCACATCAGCATAATCTTAACCGCAGAGGCAAAGAGGACACAGAGGATTTTTGCCGGGCTGAATCTAACGCCACAGAGTCAGATTGCTGACGTGCAGGGGGAAGTTTGTGCCGAAGGCAAAGGATGATTCGTCCACCGCAATTCCGTTTGTCTCTGTCTAAGGAATGAATTCTGGTGTCCCTTCAGGACACAATTTCGGATTGATGCCTGTTCCTGGCCTGTTTTGCGCTTTCAGCGCAATCTTCCTGTGTGTTCTCT
>DATGOF010000336.1:0-3162 GCA_035306285.1 Acidobacteriota bacterium
CCGCACCGTCTTTTCTACTGGTTCTTCTTGACCTGGCAGCTTTTGCTTCTTCTTGGCGTGGGTGGCTGTACAGCCCGTCCAGAGCAGGAACTACCGGCGCGGGTTGAGACTCGATTCGACGTGGTGATTTCTGCCCGATACGTCGTGACGATGGACGCCGACGAAAATGTGTATGAGCCGGGCTTTGTGGGTGTACAGGGGGATACGATTATCGAAGTGGGACGGTGGGACCCAGTTCTGGCCAGAGAAGCCCGAACTGTTGTGGAGGCGCCGCGAAGTCTTATCCTGCCCGGTCTTATTAACGGCCACCAGCATGCTCCGATGTCTCTCCTTCGAGGTATTGCTGATGATAGGGAGTTGATGAGCTGGTTGCAGGATTACATCTTCCCTGCCGAGGCGAGGAATGTAGACCCTGACTTGGTTTACTGGGGAACGATGCTTTCCACTGCCGAAATGATCTCAAGGGGCACGACCACTTTCGCCGACATGTACTACTACGAGGAAGAAGTGGCCAAGGCAGTGGCCAATGCCGGCATGCGGGGAATCCTGGGGCAAACCATCATCGACTTCCCCGCTCCAGACTACGAGACCCCCGAACGGGCAGTAGAGGGTGCTCGGCGTTTCATTCTCGACTGGAGAAACCATCCTCTGGTTATCCCGGCGATAGCTCCTCACGCTCCATACACCTGCTCGCCCGCGGTTCTCATCAAGTGCAAACAGCTCGCAGACGAACTGGATGCTCCGCTGCTAATCCATCTGGCTGAAACCGAAGCGGAGGTCGAGCAACTCCTGGAGGCTCAGGGAATCCGACCGATCCAGTTTCTGGAGCAGATAGGATTCCTCTCGGATCGGGTGATCGCCGCCCATGTCGTCTGGGCAAACCGTACCGAGATTGACTTGCTACGACTCAGAAAGGTAGGGGTCATCCATAATCCGGAAAGTAATATGAAGCTCGCATCAGGAGTGGCTCCCATCACAGAGATGCTGAATGCCGGAGTAGAGATCGGTCTCGGAACGGACGGGCCGGCAAGTAATAACAACCTGGACCTATTTCAGGAAATGGACTCAATGGCAAAGCTCCACAAGATTTCTCGCATGGAACCGACCGCCATCACTGCTCGCGATGCTCTATCGGCAGCAACATCGGGAGGCGCCAGAGCGTTGAACCTGGGTGACCGAGTGGGAAGCTTTGAACCAGGCAAAAAGGCGGATCTGATCGTGGTCAATCTCGAAGTCCCCTCAGCGATTCCTCAGTACGATCTATACAGTATGTTAGTGTATGCGTTAGACGGAGCGGCTTTCACGGACGTGATGGTAGACGGCCGGTGGCTGATGCGGGATCGTTTGCTTCTTACTCTTGATCTTGACGAGATTAGTCGTCAGGCCGTTCGGATCCAGTCGAGAATTCGGGAAAGTCTAAGGCAATAGATTTCCCCGTTCGATTTTTCGGGCTGAAATCGTTTTTGGCTGCTCCCTAAAGAAGACTCTAGCCTTACAGGAGACGCGGGCAACGGTGAACGTGGCATCGTTCCGCAAAACCAAGTTAAGCCGGGTTGATGCAGCGCACAGCTTTCCAATGACCGAGAAAATCAATTGGCTCCAGAGTTTCAATTTCGAGGCCGCACTCCTCCATCAAGTTGTGAACGTCGAGATCGGTCCGAAAACCGATGCGGTAGAACAGGGGGGACAGGAGCTTCTCTACTGAGCCCAGCACGGGCAACTCATTTCGAAAATGATTTAGGAACACCAGGTAACCCCCGGGTTTGCAAACCCTTTTCATTTCCTGAATTACACGAACGGGATCAGGGACAGTGGAAATAAAGTAAGCGGCCAATACTCGATCGAAGCTTGCATTCGGGAACTCGAGATGGGTCGCATCCATCCGCTTTAGCTTGACATGCCTGAAGTTCTCCTTTTCAAGCCGCTTCTGAGCCACGTCAAGCATTCGCTGGGACAAATCTATTCCCGTGATTTCGATATTCTTGGGGAGAGCAGGGAGAGATAAGCCGGTTCCAATACCGACTTCAAGCAGCTGAGCTCCTGGGTAGAGCTCCAGCAATTGGGGGGCTATTTCGCGACCGCTACGAAAAAATGGGCCGAAAATCCGGTCATAGAAGCGGGCTGTGCGGTTATACACTTTCTCAACATATTCAACACTCAAGTGTGTTTCTCCCGTGACAGAGTTATCATTTCAGCTTCAGCACCAACTCTCGCATCACTGCCTGAACCGCTCGAATATTAGCATAATAATCACAAAACCAAGGAAATCAAAAAAAGGGAAGGAAAGACAACCAGCGTGCCAAAAATGCGCTTTTGTATTGCCATGTCTTCTAGTCTCGCCAAGTGAAAACGTCAGTGCAATGGTTCCAGTGGTTCTCGCACTGTCACCGATGGCGGATAGGCTTGTTATCGTTGCCCCGGGTTGGATAAACAAGTGACAAGAATCCCTCAAAGGAAAAAAGCAGTGAAGCAGCATTCGATTGAGGAACTTATTTCGTCGGAAAAGTTGCTCTCCAGAACCCGTGAACTCGGGCATAGGATAACACAGGACTATAAGAACACCGAGTTAGTTGCCGTCTGCGTTCTGCGCGGGGCAGTTATCTTTTTTTCCGATCTGGTGAGAACCATTAACCTTGACTTGCAGCTCGATTTCATCTCGGTTTCTAGCTACGGGTCGGCAACCAAGAGCACCGGCGAAGTCAGGTTGGTCAAGGATCTTGAAAGCAGCGTGGCCGGGCGACACCTGCTTCTGGTAGAAGACATTGTGGATACCGGCCTGACACTTGACTATCTCATTAAGGTCCTGCGGAGTCGCGAGCCGGCTTCACTGGAGGTTTGTGCCCTTCTATCCAAATCCTCTCGAAGAGAAACGGAAATTGAAGTAAAGTACCTCGGCTTTGAAATACCTGATCGTTTTGTCGTTGGATACGGACTCGATTTCGATCAACGGTATCGCAATCTCCCGTACATCGGAGCCCTTCCGGAGGGAGCCTGACTGAGGTCCCGAATCGGCCTCGGCTCGAACTGACGCTGGAGCTTCAAGGCTGAAGCTAAAGCCGTGTCCTCCTACTGGCGACTCCAGCGGCAGTTTTCGATCAATATACGATTTCGTGAAGAAAGCTTTGGCCGGATGGAGCTGTGACCCCAAAATTATCAGCGATT
>DATGOF010000337.1:0-2341 GCA_035306285.1 Acidobacteriota bacterium
TCCGTAAAAGGCGGATGTGGGAGGAAGGCGGAAAAAATTGCCCGAGTAGACCTCGAAAAGCTGCGCGCGCATGTCGGCAATGCTATATGAAGCCGTTCCGCGGAGGGTCAGCGTGTCGTGCATCTGGAAAACGACCGTGGCATTGGTATAAGGAATGGTTGCATCGACATTGTTTTGACCCGCGTATTGATCCAGGAATATCGGTCTTCCAAAAAAGATCCGGTCCGAGTTCCCAGGTGAAGCACCCGAAAAAAAAGATGTCTCGTCATGGTACCAGCGGATGCCCTGCTCGAGGCGCAGCGACAACCGCGAGATCAGCATCTGGATCCCCCCGCTTAAGTCGTCTGACTGGATATCTAACTGTGAATCCATGACAAAGTCGTCGCCATCCGCTGTGAGGGTCGTCCCACGAGTTCCCTCCTGGGAGCTGCGGTGGTAGGCAATGAACGGCGAAAAGCGGTGTCCAGGCAAGATCGCCATCTCAAAGCCTGTCGTACGGAGCGATGTATCGAAACGGTGCTGGCTCTGGAGGTTACCGGCCCCAAAGAGAGGATTCGCAAAATAAGGTATAGAACTGAAGTAGTGGAAGTTACGGTAGTAAAATCGAAAGTCGTACGCTCCGTCCCGACCAAGTTGCAATGAGCCGGCATTGTGGGGCTCGCCTCCCCAACCATCTAGTTTGACCTGAGCCCGATCGAAGAGACCGGTTTCGCCTTCCGGCGGCGCATACAAAAGATTCGCCGAGAAAAGCTTAGGTCCTTCACCGAGATCGAGCTGCGTTCTGTATAGATCCTGGCTGCCACGAAAGTAGGCGCTCCACCGATAACCAATATCTAGATCAAACTGATAGAGATGCTCTTGCTGGGCCATTACGTTGAGTCCAGTGAGGGTAAGATAAAGACCTACAAGGAGGACTCGAAAACAGTATCGGATGAGAATTGTGAACATCATCTTCCTCTCTGGTTGCCCCTTACTTCTCTACCTGAGGAAGGCCGGGCTTACGTTCGATCCATGGATCAAACGATGACACGTCGTGCAGTTTTGAAAGCGGGGCGAGCGAATATCGTGAAATGCAGGAGGCTGTAAGGCGAAGAGATCAGCTGACAGGCTGTGACACTCCAAGCACAGTTGGTGGACCTGATGCCGAACCAGCATCTTCGCATTGAACGATCCATGGGGCCGGTGACAGCTCGTGCAGTCACTCGCCTTCACCGGGGCGTGTTCAAATACGAATGGTCCTTTCACTTCAGCATGACAATCCACACATCCATTTCCTGGCCCCACTGTACGCCGCAACATCGAATCGCGACCTTCATCCATATGAGGATTGTGGCAGTCGATACACTCCATCCCGCCTTCCAAAACTGGATGGTGAAAAGGCTTCCGAAAATCGGCACGAGTGGCCTGATGGCACTCTACACAGAGCTCAGTTGAGCGGTCGGTCCTGAGCAGATCGAATGCCACCCTTTCCACATGTATCTCATGGCAGGAGGTGCAATCGACATCATTCCTACCATGGGGTGAATGCACGAAGGCCGACAGCTGATCGTCGGCACGGTGGCAACTCTGGCACCGTTGGATCACCCACGCCGGAGGACGGGCTCTAAAAGAAAGCGAGTCATCCATGGTTTCCACATGCTGGCTTCCGGGTCCGTGGCAATCCTCACATTCGGCTAGGCCGTGAGGACTACGTTGAAATTGAGCGTGGACTTCATGGCAGGCCAGACACATTTCCCGTCCAATGCGTTCGGGGGTTACCACTTCAGCCGGATCTTCCTCCTGGGGACCATACAGACCGGTCAGAACCATCAGTGCAAGCAACAGTAATTTCATTGAGCCTTCGACGCAGTGAAAAACGGCTGGCGGCTCATATCTAGATAGCTACACCAGCCGAAGTTGTTAGACCTCTGGATTATCGAGAATGGACCCGCGCAACTGAAAACTCTCGAGCCTCGCCGTGACAGGTCGCACAGGACTCACCGAATGGTGCGATCCCCAGAAACGCATGAGCTGCAGCATCTTTCGTGTCATGGCACCCGAGACAAGCCGTCGACGTCGGAGACATCGGAGAGAAGAACTCGTTGGGAGTTATCGTATCCAGGACACCTCCAGCGGGAGCGTTGTACGTACCTTCAAGATGACATGCTTCACAGTTCCTCAGATCGCCCGGATATCGGACCTCGTTGAAGTTGTTGACCGAACCGCGAAATCCAAACAGCGTATAATCGCGTGTCAGTTCCTCTCCCATATGTATCCGATGAATCATCAGTTTGAAATCAATACTGCGGGCCGGCAATAGATCCTCTGGTCGGTAGGGCGAATCATTGGCCAGGGGATTATG
>DATGOF010000338.1:0-3171 GCA_035306285.1 Acidobacteriota bacterium
CGCGGCCCAGGCTTATCCTCACGAATGTTGCGGCCTCTTGATCGGCAAAGAGGAGGAGGGCGTGCGGATCGTGGAAGTGGTGCGGGCGGCTGCCAATCAGCGGACCGACAGCCTGCATAACCGCTACCTGATCGACCCTGAGGAGATTCGCGATGTCGAGAAAGACTTGAGAGGAAGCGACTCTCAGATCGTCGGCTTCTTCCACAGCCACCCCGACGTGGCCGCCCGACCGTCAAAATTCGATCTGGACCATGCCTGGCCCTGGTATTCCTATCTCATTGTTTCGGTCGTCCAGGGGACTCCCCAGGAGATGCTGTGCTGGCGGATGAAGGATGATCGATCCGCATTTGAGCGCGAAGAAATCAGAATTATGTCAGAATCCGGACAGAAGGTTATTTAAGAGGAGCAAGATATATGCCAGCAACCGTTTATATCCCAACACCTTTGCGGCCCTATGTGGACCACAAAGACTCTCTGGAGCTTGAAGGAGCTACTGTCGAAGAAGTTCTAAAGAGTCTGACCACTCAATATGAAGGGCTGCGAAGGCATCTATACGGAGAGGATGGACGGATCCGGAACTTCGTCAACATTTATATAAATGACGAGGATATCCGTTACCTTCAACGAGAGAAGACACCCGTGCAAGACGGCGACACAATCAGCATCGTACCGTCTATAGCGGGGGGTGCTACGGATATTCGCGAGGTGGCTGAACCACTCTCCCGTGAAGAAATTGAACGCTACAGTCGACATTTGATCATTCCCGAAGTGGGGATGGAAGGTCAGCGAAAACTGAAAGCGTCGAGTGTCCTTTGTATTGGAGCCGGTGGCCTGGGCGCTCCTGTGACGATGTATTTGGCAGCTGCTGGAGTCGGCCGGGTTGGCATCGTTGACTTTGATGTCGTCGACTACAGCAATTTGCAGCGACAGATCATTCATTCCACAAACCGAGTTGGCGATTCGAAGCTCGACTCTGCGAGAGATGTGTTGCAAGGCATCAATCCAAATGTCCAGGTGGAGGCCCATCACACTCGGCTGAGTTCCGAAAATGCTCTGGAACTGTTCCGGGAGTATGACCTGGTGATCGACGGAACCGACAACTTTCCTACCCGCTATCTGGTTAACGATGCTTGCGTTCTAACCGGTAAACCGAATGTCTACGGAAGTATCTTTCGCTTCGAAGGGCAGGCTTCGATCTTCGCTGCTCCTGACGGTCCCTGCTATCGGTGTCTTTATCCCGAACCACCACCTCCAGGGCTGGTTCCGTCCTGTGCTGAAGGTGGGGTTCTTGGAATCCTCCCGGGACTCGTTGGACTAATTCAGGCGACCGAAGCGATTAAGTGGCTTCTCAATATTGGTGAACCGCTGGTTGGCCGGCTGTTGCTTGTCGATGCACTGGGAATGAAATTCCGGCAACTCAGGCTTCGGAGAAACCCTGATTGCCCGGTCTGCGGAGATCATCCCACACAAACCGAATTGATCGATTACGAGGAGTTCTGCGGCATTCCCTCCGTCGACCAACAACCGGAGTCAAATGTGCCGGAGATTACGGTCCATGAGTTGAAAGCAAAATTGGACCGGGGTGATGACGTGTTTATTCTGGACGTCAGGAACCCTCAGGAGTATGAAATCAGCCGAATTGAGGGAGCCAAGCTCATCCCTCTCGACCAGCTCATGGAACGCGTCCACGAACTGGATAGTTCGAGAGAGATCGTCCTGCAATGCCGAACAGGGCAGAGAAGTGCTGTGGCTCTGCAGCGTCTTCAGAAATTAGGATTCCGCAAGTTACACAACCTAAAAGGTGGAATTCTTGAGTGGTCGCGAGAAATCGATCCAACGCTGCCACGTTACTGACGCCTGGAGAGCCAGATACCCGGGCGATCGTCGCGCAACCCTGAGAGGTCTTCGGGAGTATTGACATTGATCAGGATTCCAGGGTCCCCAACCGGGACCCTGTGAATATTTGGCCGATAACGGCGTGTTACTGCACGAGCTCCCTGATCGAGAGGCGCACACTTGAGGTCCAGAAAATAGCGCGAAGGGAACAACACCGGGTGACCTTTTTGGCCGGAAGTTTCTGGGATGAGGATAGATGCCGGCAGTCGCCTGAAGGCCTCTACCAGCCGACCGATAGTTTCCGACCTGACGCAGGGGTGATCTACGGGATGGAGGAGGATCGCCTCGCAGCTGCTTACAAGCGGTAGAGTGACTTGTAGGCTGGAGAGAGGCCCCAACTCTGGACGGGGATTCAAGACGATCTCTGCGTCTCGAGCGGAAATTGCCTTCAAGATGGCACTTTGATCAAACCCGAGGATGACGATCGTTCGAAGGTTGTGTTCACGATGAAGGCGGATGATTCGTTCGATGAATGTTTCCCCTTGGTAGCGACAAAGCGCCTTCGGTGAGCCCATACGAGCGGACTCTCCGGCGGCCAGTATTAGGCTGGCGATTTTGTGATCGAGCATTCGAATCCCCTTCAGGCAAATCTAGTATAGTAGTAGCAGACAATCGCAAATTTCGTATAGGTGGAATAACAAGAAATGGCGATCAACGTTACAGAAACCGCAGCTGATCGAATCAAGAGTGCTTTGATTCAACAAGGAATGGAAGGGGGAGGAGTTCGTCTTGGAGTGAAAGGGGGAGGCTGTTCCGGTTTGAATTATGTGATCCGTTTCGAACCCCACCACAAACCCGGCGATAAGATATTTGAGCGTCACGGCGCCCGAGTATTCGTCGATCTTAAAAGTCTTCTTTATCTCAAAGGGACAACCCTGGATTGGAAGGGAGACCTCATGCAGCAGGGATTTACCTTTAACAATCCGAATGCGAAGAAAACCTGCAGCTGCGGTGTCTCGTTTTCAGTCTAGCTGGTTGTGGAAACTGGCCTGGGGTGAGCCCCTGAAACCTTCTTCCAACCACAGTGGCTCACATCCGGCGTTCCGGAGCAGTTGGAGAGAGGAGAACGCTTCATAATGAAGATATTAGCTTTCATCACAGACCTGTTTTTTCAGGCAAAAGTTGCGGAAACTGCCAGACAGGTCGGTGCGAATCTGGAAATCGCAACCTCTCTCTACAAGTTCATTCCCGCACTTCAGAAAGGCCCAGATCTGGTGATTATCGATCTGGAGGCAGAAGGGATCAGTGGTCCGGCGCTCATCTCGCAGATAAAGG